>CAYXIX010000001.1:0-1757 GCA_964465405.1 uncultured Parabacteroides sp.
TAAGTATTGGGACATCGTATATAGCTGCTTCGTGCCGCACGAGATGTTGTCGGAATACCGGATGCCCGTCCATGTCCTTATTTACGTCTATTCGGGCGAGATGGTGGTAGACGATGGCGGGCATACGCTGAAAGTCGGCGAAGGGAATTATGTTTTCATCAAGCGTGACCACCGGGTGAAACTTCTGAAACATGCCGTAGGCAATGCTTCCTACAAGGCTATCAGCATCCGTTTCGAGCGCAATTTCCTGCGCGATTTCTTCGGCAGGCTGGACAAGGCAGCACTGCCCAAAGAGGTGAAACGCATCCGCAAAGCAGCCATTCTGTTGCCACAAACACCAGCCCTGCAAAGCCTGTTCCTCTCGCTCTTCCCTTATACGGACGCGAATGTCAAGCCGAAAGACGAGATAATTCGGCTGAAGATGCAGGAGGCCTTGTATTGTCTGCTCGATACGGATGTCCGCTTTTATCCCACACTGTTCGACTTCAACGAGTCGTGGAAGATAGACCTGCTTCCTTTCATGGAAGCAAACTACACGCAGGACATGACGCTCGACGAGTTTGCCACTTACACTGGACGCAGCCTCGCCACCTTCAAGCGAGACTTTGCCAAGGTAAGTGATCTCTCGCCAGAGAAATGGCTTATCAAGAAACGGCTGAACAAGGCATACGAACTGTTATCAAGCGGCAACACCAAGCCCTCCGATGTGTATGTGGCGGTAGGCTTCAAAAACCGCTCACACTTCTCCAGCGCGTTCAAGCGGCAGTTCGGGGTGCCGCCGGGAGAGGTCGGTGTTTTGTGACAGACAACATGCAAAAGAGTATATGGCATAAAGCGGCTCTTTCGCATGTTGTCGTTTTCTTTTCATTTATGTTGCTTTTGTCACGGAAGTTTGGAAACAAATGTACATAGAAAATTTCCCCTGTACTTCGAACTGATTGCCCGAAAGCAGCTTGCAGGCAATGGATAAAACCGGGCGGCATTTGGGCATAGTCGAAAGTATCGTTCATTCTGCTGTAAAGCGAAAAGGTTAGTAAAAGGGGTTAATTGTCAACATCCATGTGCATGATGTAATCATTCATGTAATAACCGTTGCCGATGGGGAAGTCGCGCGTGGCCGCTTCGTGGAAGCCCATGTGTTTGTAAAAACCGACGGCGGGGTTGTAGCGGTTCACGTTCAGTTTGACGGTGAAAGGGCCGGGATGGATGCTTTTCAGGTAGTTAACCCCTTGTTCGATGATGAACCGTCCGATGCCCGAACCGTGCAGCTTAGGCAACGAATAGACTTTCTGAAACTCGAAAAGGTCTTTCTCTATCGGTTCGATGGAAAGATAACCGGCCGGTACACCGTCTGCCGAGATGATGAAAAACTGATGGTGCTGCTCTTCCATTTGCCGGTGCAAACTTTCGAGGCTATACATCATTTCGAACATATAATCCAGTTGTTCACGCGAAAGAATCGAGCCATAAGTAGGCTCCCAAGTCTGTGACGCCAACTCGCGGATGAGCGGGCTGTCGTTTACGGTTGCTTTTATAAAAGAAAAATTCATGTTTGTATTGTTGTTTTGATGCGTAAAAGTAAGGAAAAAGAAGAAATGTTGGATGATATTTTTCGGAAAGAAGGGCTTTTTAGGTTATTATCGTTACCTTATGACGTTATGTATATTCGATATGTAGTCCGTTTATCAATTTTATGCTGGAAGAGATATTGCGTACGTTGAAAGGGCGTCACGGGATGGAGCTGCCGGATGCAGATG
>CAYXIX010000001.1:1857-63903 GCA_964465405.1 uncultured Parabacteroides sp.
GAGATATTGCGTACGTTGAAAGGGCGTCACGGGATGGAGCTGCCGGATGCAGATGACGACGTCGATATAAATATCGATATAAACGAGCAAAAGTTGTTGGCAATAATAGCCGATTCCCCGAAAGTAACAATAAGAGATATGGCGGAAGCATTAGGAGTAACGCAACGGCAGTGTGAACGTATTGTGGCAGAAATGAAACGGAAAAATTTATCCGGAGAATCAGTTTGAATAAAACGAGGGAATGGGAGTTTATAAGATAAAAGAAGGGAAATGGTAAAATTAGGATATTTTTGATTTGGTTTTCATCAGATATGAACGTTCATTTGTAAAAAAATCCTATCTTTGTAGACGTTTAATGCCTGTGTGGGGGAAACAATATAATAAAATAATATAGACATGGATACAAAGATTCAGGAACTGACTGATAAAATCTACAAAGAAGGTGTAGAGAAAGGGAATGAAGAAGCGGGGCGTATCATCGCGGATGCGGAAGTGCGGAAACAGACGTTGCTGGACGACGCAGAAGCGGAGGCGAAGCGTATTGTAGCGGATGCGGAGAAACGGGCGGCCGAACTGAAGAAGAATACGGAAGCCGAATTGAAACTTTTTGCTTCTCAGGCAGTAGAAGCGTTAAAGAGTGAAGTAGCCAATTTGATTACAGACAAAATCATTTCGTCGAACGTGAAAACGGTCGTTTCTGATGGCGCTTTTATGCAAAAAGTTATTTTGGAAATGGCTAAAGAATGGGCGAAAAAGGAGTCGATTATAATTCAGTCTGCTGATGCGGAAGCGCTTACCAATTATTTTATGGCAAATGCCAAAAGTCTGCTCGACAAGGGCGTGAAAATAGAGAAAGTGGCCGGACATGACGCTTCGTTTACGATTGCGCCTGCTGATGGCTCGTATAAAATTTGTTTTGGAGAAGAGGCGTTTTCGGCTTTCTTCAAAGAATTCCTCCGTCCGCAACTGGTTGAAATGCTCTTCTGATTATGGGTAAGTATTATTGCTTGGTGGCGGGACTCCCTAATATTGCGCTCGAAGACAGCAAGCTGACTATTTCTGTGGAAGCTCTCCGCGAGGAGTTGGATGGCATATTGACCCGTTCGGACAAAAAGCTACTTGACCTGTTCTTCCTCAAGTTTGACAATAAGAACGTGATTGCTCATCTACAGCAATCGGATTGTGAACCGGATGTTCGCGGACGTATCCCGATGCGTGAGTTTGATGCGCTTTACCGAGCTTTGAAAGAGGAAGGAAAGCCTCCTAAGAATGACCGGATACCCCCTTATTTTGAGACTTTTTTCCGACTCCGGATCGCTAATGAGGGGACAGAAGACGATGCGAAAATCGTATGGGAAGACCGCTTGGCTGCGCTGTATTACGCTTATGCGATGAAAAGCAGGAATCGCTTTGTTGCTGATTGGTTTGAGCTGAATCTCAATATGAACAATGTATTGGCTGCGATTACTTGCCGCAAACATGGATGGGAGAAAGGTGCCTATATTGTAGGCGATAATGAAGTGGCACGGGCACTACGGACTTCGAATGCACGTGATTTTGGATTGGGCGATACGATTGACTATTTGATGGATTTGCAGCGTATAGTCGAAGAAACAGACTTGCTAGCACGTGAGAAGAAAGTGGATTTATTGAAGTGGAATTGGCTTGAAGAACATACTTTTTTCAAACCTTTTGATATAGAAAGTGTATTTGCTTACCTGCTGAAGTTGGAAATGATCGAGCGCTGGGTAACGCTCGACCGTGTGACAGGTGAGCAAACATTCCGCCAAATCGTGGGGGCGATGAAGAAAGGAAGTGAGAACGCTTTGAAAGAATTTAAAAGAAATAACGAAAGATAATTATGGCTACAAAAGGAATTGTAAAGGGAATCGTCTCTAACCTTGTGACCGTAGAGGTAGACGGGCCTGTTTCTCAGAATGAGATCTGTTACATCTCGGTCGGAGGGGTAAAGCTGATGGCTGAGGTTATCAAGGTAATAGGCAAGAATGCTTTTGTACAGGTATTTGAGAGCACACGTGGTATGCGGGTTGGCGACGAGGCTGAGTTTGCGGGGCACATGTTGGAGGTGACATTGGGGCCGGGTATGTTGTCGCGTAATTATGACGGTCTGCAAAACGACCTTGATAAGATGGAAGGCGTTTTTTTGAAACGTGGCGAATATACGTTCCCGCTGAATAAAGAAAAACGTTGGCAGTTTAAACCATTGGCAAAAGTGGGTGATAAGGTCGCGGCTGGTGATTGGCTGGGCGAAGTCGATGAGAACTATCAACCGCATAAAATCATGGTGCCATTCACATTCGAGGGTGAATATACGGTAAAAAGCCTGAAAGCGTCTGGGGAATATACGATTGAAGATGTCATGGCTGTATTGACGGATGAAAATGGGAAGGATGTGAATGTGACGATGGTACAGCGTTGGCCGGTTAAGCGTGCAATTACGTGTTACAAAGAGAAACCTCGTCCTTATAAGTTGCTTGAGACGGGTGTCCGTACGATTGACACCGTGAACCCGATTGTTGAAGGGGGAACGGGGTTTATTCCCGGACCGTTTGGTACGGGTAAAACAGTGCTTCAGCATGCAATTTCCAAACAAGCGGAAGCGGATATCGTGATTATCGCGGCTTGTGGCGAACGTGCGAACGAGGTGGTGGAAATCTTTACCGAGTTTCCCGAACTGGTCGACCCGCACACGGGACGCAAGTTGATGGAGCGTACGATTATTATCGCCAATACGTCAAACATGCCTGTGGCGGCTCGTGAAGCGTCGGTATATACTGCGATGACGATTGCGGAATATTATCGGAACATGGGTTTGAAAGTGTTGTTGATGGCAGACTCGACTTCCCGTTGGGCGCAGGCGTTGCGTGAAATGTCTAACCGTTTGGAGGAACTGCCCGGGCCTGACGCTTTCCCGATGGACTTGTCTGCGATTATTGCTAATTTCTATGCACGTGCAGGATATGTACATCTGAATAACGGGGCGACGGGTTCTGTTACTTTCATCGGTACGGTGTCGCCGGCTGGTGGTAACTTGAAAGAGCCGGTGACGGAGAACACGAAGAAGGTAGCCCGTTGTTTCTATGCTTTGGAGCAGGAACGTGCAGACCGCAAGCGTTATCCGGCTGTAAACCCAATCGACAGCTATTCGAAGTATTTAGAGTATCCGGAATTCCAAGCGTATATTGCTGAACATATATCTTCTACATGGATTGACAAGGTGAATGAGATAAAGACCCGTATGTTGAGGGGTAAAGAGATTTCCGAGCAGATTAATATCTTGGGTGACGACGGTGTGCCGGTCGAGTATCACGTGATTTTCTGGAAGTCGGAGTTGATAGACTTTGTCATTCTTCAGCAGGATGCATTCGACCCGGTGGACTCGGTTACCTCGTTGGAGCGGCAGGAGTTTATGCTGGATAAGGTGGTGCAGATTTGCCATACCGAATTTAAGTTCGAGACGTTTATCGAAGTGATGGATTATTTCAAACAGATGATCAACATCTTCAAGCAGATGAACTATTCTGAATATAAGAGCGAGCAGTTCGAGAATTTTAATGCGCAGTTGGATGAACTATTAAAGAAAGGACAGTTGACAATTGACAATTGACGATTATTGGAGTCATTGTAATTGTCAATTGTTAATTATCAATTGTCAATTAAATATGAAAGCATTTCAAAAGATATATACAAAGATTACCCAGATTACAAAAGCAACCTGTTCGTTAAAAGCGACAGGTGTGGGGTACGATGAGCTGGCTTCAGTCGATGGCAAGTTGGCTCAGGTTGTGAAGATTATCGGTGACGAGGTGACTCTACAGGTCTTTTCGGGTACGGAAGGTATTCGGACGAATGCCGAAGTGGTTTTCATGGGAAAGGCACCGTCGTTGAAAGTGGGTGACCAGTTGGCCGGCCGTTTCTTTAATGCGTATGGCGAGCCGATTGACGGAGGACCTGTTCCTGAAGGGAAAGAGGTAGAAATCGGCGGTCCATCGGTGAATCCTGTTCGACGTGAGCAGCCGTCGGAACTGATTGCGACGGGTATTGCCGGTATTGATTTGAACAATACGCTGGTGACAGGGCAGAAGATACCTTTCTTTGCTGACCCCGACCAACCGTTCAACCAAGTAATGGCGTTGGTTGCCTTGCGGGCACAGTCTGACAAGATTATTTTGGGAGGCATGGGAATGACGAACGACGATTACCTGTTCTTCAAGAATACGTTTAGTCATGCAGGCGCACTCGACCGTATCGTCAGCTTTATCAATACGACGGAGGATCCTTCGGTTGAACGGATTTTGATTCCGGACATGGCGCTTTGTGCAGCCGAATATTTTGCGGTTGAGAAAAATGAGAAGGTGCTGGTGTTGCTGACCGACATGACGAACTATGCCGATGCATTGGCGATTGTCTCGAACCGTATGGACCAGATTCCGTCGAAAGACTCTATGCCGGGTTCCCTTTATTCAGATTTGGCTAAGATTTATGAGAAGGCAGTACAGTTCCCGACAGGCGGTTCAATCACGATTATCGCTGTGACTACGCTTTCGGGTGGAGACATTACCCATGCCGTGCCGGATAACACCGGGTATATCACGGAGGGACAGCTTTATCTGCGTAAAGATAGCGATGTCGGGAAGGTGATTGTCGACCCGTTCCGTAGTTTGTCTCGTTTGAAACAGTTAGTGACCGGGAAGAAGACGCGTGAAGACCATCCGCAGGTAATGAACGCTGCTGTCCGGCTTTACGCCGATGCGGCGAATGCAAAGACGAAGTTGGAAAATGGTTTCGACCTGACGGATTACGATAACCGTGCGCTGGCGTTTGCCAAAGATTATTCGAGTCAGTTGCTTGCGATAGATGTCAATCTGGATACGACGGAGATGCTCGACGTGGCTTGGCGTTTGTTTGCGAAGTATTTCCAGCCGGCAGAGGTAAACATCAAGCAGGCATTGGTAGATAAGTATTGGAAAAAGTAATGTGCGTCTTGTCTGAAATACCCGCCGGGAAAGCTCGATTTTCCTGCCGAGCGGTTTCAGATGGGTGCCGACCCAATTTTTAATCAATAAGTATGGCAATAAAGTTTCAATATAACAAGACCTCGCTTCAGCAGTTAGAGAAGCAGTTGAAGGTGCGCGAGCGTGCTTTGCCTACCATTAAGAGTAAGGAAAGTGCACTCCGGCTGGAGGTGAAGCGGACGAAAGACGAGGTGGCGCGATTGGAGCTTCAGCTGGAGGAGGAGATGCAGAGTTACGATAGCATGGTCGCCTTGTGGAATGAATTCGACCCGGCGTTGATTCGCGTCCGCGATGTGTCGCTTTCCGTACGGAAGATTGCGGGTGTGATTGTGCCTGTGTTATCTGAAATTCAATTCGAGATCGGATGTTACAGCCTGTTTGGTTCGCCGGCTTGGTTTGCTGACGGCATTGAGTTGCTGAAGAAACTGGCTCGCACAGGCATCGAAGCCGAATTTTCGGGAATGAAGCTGGAGCTGCTTGAACATGCGCGCAAGAAGACAACCCAGAAAGTCAATCTTTTCGAAAAGGTGCAGATTCCGGGTTATAAGGATGCAATCCGTAAGGTGAAACGGTTTATGGAAGACGAAGAGAGCCTTTCCAAGTCATCGCAAAAGATCATGCGGGCGAACCAAGAAAGACGCAAAACAAAAGAAATGGAGGTTGAGGTATGATAGTGAAAATGGAAAAGTACGCTTTCATGGTGTACCATAAAGAATATGATGCCTTTTTGTCGGTTTTGCGTGATTTGGGCGTTTTGCATGTGAGGGAGGTGAATTCGATTTGCGATAATGCAGATTTGCAGGTGTTGCTCGCTGCGCGTAGACGGCTCGAACAGGCGTTGCGTTTTTGTCTGACACTTGATAAGGCAGTAGACGACGGAACGGCTGCGGACGTGTGTCCGTCGGGTAAGGCGGATGGCTTGGCGTTGGCAGACGAGCTGGAAGTGTTGCGTGAGAAGAAAGCGGCGTTGCAGGCTTCGATTGCTTCGCTGGGAAAGGATATCGCTTATATGGAGCTTTGGGGCGATTTCGATTTCACGGTGATTGACCGGTTGAAGGAGGCCGGATATGAGGTGAATTTCTTTAGCTGCCCCACGGCACGCTACGAACCTAAATGGGGAGAGATGTATAATGCCTTTTTGGTCAATAACGTACAATCTGTCACCTATTTTGTGACGGTCACGAAAGTGGGTACGCCGATTGATATCGATGCAGAGCGGGCCAAGATGCCCGGCAAAGGATTATCGGCTTTACAGACCGAAGAGGCTCGGAAGAGGCAAGAGCTGGATACGTTGAATGAGCAGATGCGGCTTTTCGCTTCCCAGCATTATAAAGAGCTGGTGGCTGCCGACAAAGCGGTTCAAGACGAGTTCAATTATTTGAATGTCTGGGCTCAGACAGACCGCGAGGCTGAGAATCGGCTGATGCTGTTGGAAGGGTTTGTCCCGGCTGAGAACGCTTCGGCTATGGAGCAGGCGCTTGATCAAACCGGTTATTATTATCGTCATTTGGAACTGGACGTGACGGAAAATATTCCTATCAAATTGCGGAACAATGCTTTTTCCCGTTTGTTCGAGCCGATTACGCGGATGTTCTCCCTGCCGAAGTACACCGAGTTCGACCCGACGCCATTCTTCGCGCCGTTCTTCATGCTCTTCTTCGGGCTTTGCTTCGGCGACGGCGGTTATGGGTTGTTGGTGATATTGGTTTGTGCTTATTTCAAGCGCAAGGTGAAGGCGGATTACAAACCGTATTTGTCACTTTTCCAGTACTTCGGGCTGGCGGCGGTGATTGTCGGGACGTTGACAGGCTCTTTCTTCGGAATTGCATTGGTGAATGTTCCGGCATTGGCAGCGGTAAAAGACTATTTTGTAAACAGTGATAACTTGATGACTTTCTCCATCATCATCGGTTTGGTGCAGATTGTCTTCGGAAAGATTGTGGCAGCGTTGCAGACCATGTCGCAACAGGGGACGAAATACGGCATTGCTCCGTTGGCGTGGGTCTTCACGATTGTCGCTTTCCTTTGCGCTTTGGGGCTCCCGATGCTCGACGTGCAAATCCCGGAAACGGTGAAGACCGTTTGCTATGCCATCGGAGGTTTGGGGCTGCTGATCGCATTCCTCTACAATTCGCCGGGCAAGAACGTTTTTCTGAATATTGGAACGGGGTTGTGGAACACCTACAACGTTGCGTCCGGGTTGCTGGGTGATACGCTCTCTTACATCCGCTTGTTCGCCATCGGGTTGACGGGGTCGATTTTGGGAGGCGTTTTCAACACGTTGGCAATCGACATGACGGAGGGAATGAACATCGTGTTGCACATTGTCGTAATGCTGGTGATTCTCGTCTTCGGACATGCGATCAACTTCGGGCTGTGCACCATCAGTTCGCTGGTGCATCCGTTGCGTCTGATTTTCGTCGAGTATTACAAGAACGCCGAATTTTCGGGAGGCGGGAAAGAATACCGCCCCTTTAAGAAGGCATAAACGAATCAAGAAACAAACAGTAAAAATAATAATTAAAACATCATTCATTATGGAACCTATTTTATTAGCTTATTTAGGAGTTGCGCTTATGACGGGTTTAACCTTTGTCGGTAGCGCGTATGGGGTGACGATTACGGGAAGTGCCGTGGTCGGTGCCATGAAGAAGAACCCGGACGCGTTGGGTTCGTACATCGCTTTAAGCGCCTTGCCTTCGTCGCAGGGATTGTATGGTTTTGTGGGCTATTTTATGATGCAACAATTCTTGGTGCCCGAAATCACGATGTTGACGGGTTCGGCCATTTTTGCGACCGGCTTGTTGCTGGGCTTCTCCGGTTTGCTGTCGGCAATCCGTCAGGGGCAGGTGTGCGCCGATGGCATTGTTTCTATCGCCGGCGGGCACAACGCCTTCGGTTCAACGATGGTGATGGCTGTGTTCCCCGAGTTGTATGCCATCTTGGGATTGCTGGTTACGATTCTGGTCAGCGCCAGCCTGCCTGCCTGACCGGAGGAATCCAGTTCCATTGGTTTATACCCCCCCCTCACTCCGGCTTATCGACGGAGTGAGGTTTTTTAGTGTAGATATAATCATCGAGGTGTTGGAGGCTATAAATTCCGTGTCTTGGAGGTTACTACCTCCGTCGCATGAGCGTCGATACGACCTTTCGTCAGAGGATAAGGAATGAGTAAAAACTTAGTGGCTAAGAATTGAACAAATAGAGAATACGAATGAAACGACAATTTTTAATGGGTTTATTTTGTGCTGCGGTGGCAGTGCAAGGCATAACGGCAGGAACGACAGACCGTCTGTCGGGCTATGTACAAGCGGAAAAGTTTACGCAAGACAAATTGAACACGATGCTCTTCTCGACGACCGTCGACCCGCATTGGTTTCAACAAGGCAATTGTTTCTGGTATGAATACAAGACGAGCGAAGGGCAGGCGTGGTACGTGGTAGACCCGTCTGCACGGACAAAGCAGCCGCTTTTTCATTTGGATGAATTTGCTGCCCAGCTTACCGAAATTGTGAAAGACCCTTTCACGGCGCAGCAACTGCCAATCCAACGTTTGGAAGCGCAGCCGGACGGACGGACATTCACCTTCCAAATAACTTCGTCGCAGGAAGCGCCGAAAGATTCCGTATATAATAAGGATGGAAAGAAGAAACAGGTCTTTTATTTCTCTTACGACTATCCGACCCGCGAACTGACGTGGCTGGAAGAGAAGAAAGAGGACGACAAGTATCCCGGTTGGGCATCTATCTCGCCGGACGGACAGACAGTGGTTTACGCCAAAGATCTGAACCTTTACCGTATGACGCGGGAGGATTATGAAAAGTTGAAGAAGAACGAGAACGACTCAACTGTGACGGATGTACAACTGACTACCTTCGGGGAAAAAGATTTTGGCTTCGGGCAACCTTACAGTCTCTTGAACACCGATACGCTCTGCAACGGGAAACGGAAGCGTGTACGAGGAATTGTCTGGTCGCCTGACTCGCGTTACTTTGCTGTCAACATCACGGATTCGCGGAAGGTCAAGGAGTTATGGGTAATCAATTCAATGGCTTCGCCACGCCCTACGCTTGAGACCTACAAATATCAGATGCCGGGTGAGATGGAAGCTCCTGTCGAACATCTTTACCTTTTCGATATGCAGACGAACAGTTACCGCGAGATTCCAACCGATGCCTATAAGAATCAGACCATCTCTTTGGCGCAGAAACCACGTTTGCAAAAACAGCGTGATGCGCATGAGGTTGCGACAGAATGGTTGGGCGACAACACGCATTTCTATTTGACCCGTTCCAGCCGTGATTTGCATCGTATAGATATCTGCTCATATACGATTGGCGAAGATTCGATTCGTCCTTTGATTGAAGAACGGATGAATACCTATCAGGAGGTACGCCCGTTGGCAATCGTTAATGGAGGTAAAGAGTTGATTCATTGGAGCGAACGCGACGGATGGGCACATCTTTATCTGTATGACGGGGAAGGGAATCTGAAGAACCGTATCACCAAAGGAGCTTGGCATGTAGACCAGGTTGTGAAAGTAGACGAAGCGCGTCGTGTCGTTTACTTTCTGGCAAATGGCAAGGAAGCGGGAGAAAATCCTTATTATGAACATCTTTATCGGGTGAATTTGGACGGTAGCGGTTTGCAGCTTGTAACGGCAGGCGATTACTTCCACACGGCAGCCATTGACGACGACGCCCGGTTTATCGTCACTAACTACTCGCGTGTGAATACGATTCCGAAAGCGGATTTGCTTGACAATACCGGTAAGAAAATCATGACGTTGGAAGAGAGTGACTTTTCGCAACTCTTCGCCGCCGGTTACCGGTTTCCGGAGCCTTTTAAGGTGAAAGCTGCCGATGGGGTGACCGACCTGTACGGTGTGATGTACAAGCCGTTCAACTTTGATTCGACGAAAGTATATCCGATTATTGATTATGTCTATCCCGGTCCGCAGGTGGAGGCGACGGTCTATCCTTTTACCCGCATGACGGTGCGCACCGACCGCTTGGCGCAGGCAGGATTCATCGTTATCACGGTTGGCAACAGGGGCGGACACCCGAGCCGCTCGAAGTGGTATCACAACTATGGTTACGGCAACTTGCGTGATTATGGGTTGGCAGACCAGAAAGCGGCTATCGAGCAATTGGCGAACCGGTATGGCTTTATTGATATAAACCGTGTCGGCATTCATGGGCATTCGGGTGGCGGATTCATGTCGACGGCAGCTATCTTTCAATATCCGGACTTTTTCAAGGCCGCCGTTTCGTGTGCCGGGAATCATGACAATCGCATCTATAACCGTTGGTGGAGCGAGACGCATCATGGTGTGAAAGAAACTGTTTCGGAGAAAGGCGACACGACTTTTGTTTATAACATCAAAACGAATGAAGAGATTGCGCATCGCCTGAAAGGGCATTTGCTATTGGTGCATGGTGACATCGACAACAACGTTCATCCCGGCAATACACTCCGGGTTGTAGATGCCTTGATTCGCGCCGGCAAACGGTTCGACATGTTGATTTTGCCACAACAACGGCATGGCTTCGGGGATATGAACGAATATTTCTACTGGCGGCTGGTGGATTATTTCTCCAAAAGTTTGCTGGGTGAACAAGAAGAAACGGTGGATATCCCAAAACGGTAAATATAAAATAATGGTGAAAGGGAATATGAACATGGAAAGATTGAGAGTAGGAATTATCGGAGCAGGGCACATTGCCCGGAAAATGGCATATACACTGTGTGAGATGGAGGATGCGGAACCGTATGCAGTTGCTTCCCGCAATTTGGAGAATGCACAAGGTTTTGCCGATGAATGGGGGGTTGCGAAGGTTTACGGTTCGTATGACGAACTGATTGAAGACCCGAATGTTGATTTGATTTACATCGCCACGCCCCATTCCCACCATTACGGACAGGCGCGTATGTGCCTTGAAAAAGGCAAACCGGTTTTGTGCGAAAAAGCATTTACAGCCAATGCCCGCGAGGCGGAAGCGTTGATCCGCCTTTCTGAAGAGAAACAGGTGTTCATCACCGAAGCGATGTGGACGCGCTACATGCCTTTTTCGAAAACGATACGCGAGATTGTCGATAGCGGCATGTTGGGGCGAGTAATGATGCTGACGGCCAGCATCGGCTATCCGATTCATTGGAAAGAGCGCGTTGCCAAACCGGAATTGTGCGGTGGTGCTTTGTTGGATATCGGTGTTTATCCCATTAATTTTGCTTTGATGACGTTTGGCGACGATTTGTCGGGCATCACTTCGGCTTGCGTGAAGGGGCCGAGTGGGGTAGACCTACAGAGCAGCATCACTTTTATTTACCGGAATCACCGTATGGCTGTTTTGCAGATGACAGCCTTTTGCGCGAACGACCGGCAAGGTATTATTTCAGGTGACAAAGGTTATGTGATAATCGATAACATCAACAATCCGCAACAAGCCCTTGTCTATTCGGCCAACCACGAAGAGATTGCCTGCTATACCTGCCCGCAGCAAATCACCGGCTTTGAATATCAGGTGCGGGCTTCGGCCGAAGCCATCCGGAAGGGGCAAATCGAGACGCCGGATATGCCGCACGCCGAGACGCTGCGCGTCATGCACATGTTGGACGACTTGCGGTCGGAGTGGGGCGTCCGTTTCCCGATGGACGACCGGCCTGTCGAGTAACCACCGACCGCATCGAAAGCCTTTCCGTTGCGAAAGGAGGTGTCGTCCTGATAACAACGAAGTAATTGGCGCGGAAACATACCCTTGACGGTCGTCGACAACAGCTTTCCGACGGGAAAAGTATTGTCAACGCCGTCGATGGCCCCTTTCCGACGGGAAAAGTGTTGTCGATGGTGTCGACAGTCCCTTTTCGGTGGGAAAAGCATTGTCGGCAGCGTCGACAGCCCGTTTTCGGTGAGAAAAGCGTTGTCGACGGCGTCGACGGCCTGTTTCCGGCCGGAAAGGGGTTGTCGTCGAGAAAAACAGAGACAAACAAGAGAAAATAGGATAAAAAACAAAGAACAAGAAGATGAAGAAAGAAATCGTATATAAAGTAAGTACAATGATACGATTAGACCACGTAGCCATGTATGTGCATGACTTGGAGGGAATGAAAACCTTTTTCATCCGCTATTTTTCGGCTTCGTCCAATGCGATGTATGTCAATCCCCGTACGGGATTGAGGAGCTATTTCCTGACTTTTCCGGATGGCGGAAGGCTGGAAATCATGAATCGGCCGGAAGTATCCTCCGTTCAAGGGCAGGATTTGTTTCGGGGAGGGTACACGCATGTTGCTTTCTCTGTTGGCGGTAAAGAGCGGGTGGACGAACTTACACAACAGTTGAAAGCAGATGGATATACCGTATTGAGCGGCCCGAGAACAACGGGCGACGGATATTACGAGAGCAGTATCTTAGGGCCGGAAGGTAATTTGATTGAAATAATCTCCGTATCTTAGAAAGGGCAAAAATTGGAGTAAAAAATAATATCCCGAAGATAAATCCAACTTATGTTGCGGGAAAGCGGATTTACCTTCGGGGGGGAAAGTTTTTTATTTGTCTTTAACTGAAAAAAGCAATGTCTTGCCATTCGTGTCGCACCATTCGACGAGGAGCAGGCGCAACGCTTTGTATTCAGCGGGTGTATAGAGCTGTTTGTTCAGTTTCAGGCTGCGGGTTACGTGGATGGTTTGTCCCTCCTGACGGATGGAATAGGTCAAGGTGCCTGCATCGTTGCGGATGGTTTCTTCCTTTGCTGGCGTGCAGAGTTCCATCCCGTCGGTGTATTCGATTTGATAATGGTAGGTTTCGTCTACCGGACGGGAAATCCACAGATTTTCCGAACGATGGCTGTTCAGAAGCCCATACGGTTGGTATGCGATGCCTTGTGTGGCATCGGGCAAGAGGAGTCTTGCGTATCCGCCTTTTGCATCCAGCGCAATCGTTTCTTCGCTTTCCGGTTTGTATTCAGAGAAGTAGGGGAGTAGGGTGCGGCCGACAACCATGTTCTTTGCGACTTGCCAATCTGTCTTTTGGCAAGTAAAAGTGAGGTCGCCCTGAATCCGGTAATCTTCAGGGATGGCAAGTGTCACCCTTTTCCCTGTTGTGAGGCTGAAAAGCGGCATTTGGCTGAAATTAACCGTTTGCGGACGCATCTGTGAATGAACGGAGAAGAGGTAAATATCCCCGCCAACCATGCATTTTACATAGAGCTGACCGATTGCTTTTAGAGCAGCACCTTGAGCGATGGATGTGCGATAGCTTGCCATCGGTTCTGCCCGGTAACCGGCGCCATTCAAGAGTCCGGTAAGGAGATTGACCTTCTCTGCGGTTGTCCCGTAGGCCGTGCGGATGACCTCGTCGGCTTTCCGCAGGCGGTAACCGGTTTGTTCTAAAGAGAGCGGACTATTGTCTAAATTATGGATGACATACGATAAGATAGCCTTCAGTTTCTCAACATCGTTCTCTTTACCTGCGGTCAGGTTTTCGGCGATGGTTTGCAGTTGCAGGTCTCCGGCAGGATTGAACTGTTTGAAGAGGATACCGAATGCCGCCTCCTCAGACACGTAAGTGGTGGCAGCCAAAAAGGGGACGTCGCCATTCGCGACGGAAACGAACGGGGCACGCGAAGCGGCCGGCAGATTTCGCAACGTCCAAGTTGTTGTACGCTGGCCATTTGCTTCTTCAACGGATGGTTTGGTGTTATTGCAAGCCAGTGTGTAGGCAATTGATTTCGTTTCCGGCGTTGTGATGCTCAACGTATAGGCTTTTACCGGTGAAGATTGGAGCAGCTCTTCGAAGATATCCAGTTCGGGGAGGTAACCTGCTTTGGAGGTCAGGGTGTAGTCGAGATAGATGGTCGCTCCCAGCTCCAGTCCCGTATGTACCACTACCATTTCTTTCAACCGATTGTAAACCGGCGCGTTGGCGGCTGCATGGGGCAAAGATTCGACAAAGGCGTTTGCCGGTGTCTCGATGATGGTGCCATCTTTTTGTTTGGTGTACGAGGCGTTGATTTTCAGTTCCTGATATTGCGGGTCGTAGACGATGAACGTCTCTCCATACGTTCTGTTCATGGCCGTGTGGGTAAAGAGCGTCAGTTCCATGCTGCAACGAAACTCCTGACTCCCGTCGGGGTGGAGGGTCCACGCTTTGGAGAGTTGCTTGTATTCTGCCTCCGGTTCAGCTGATGCAGCGGAAGTGAGGCAAAGTAGCGCGAACAGCAGTGTGATTATTCTTGTTGTCATTATGTGATTCATTTATCGTTTATTTTTGAATGATGATATAGTCTCCAAATGTCTTATGCGTGTTGACGGCATCGCGGAAACCAGTCCAGTCGGCCGCTTCGTAGACACGTTTTTTCAATGCGAGTTTCTGATGCAAGACGATTTGGTTGTCCTCTTGCCGGATAGAGCCTTCAAAATCGGCGGCTCCGCTCTCTTTCCGGTCATCGCGGGCTTCGGTTGTCATCCGATAACCGGCCGGGAGCTGAATCGTTTCGTCCAGTTCCACCAACCGTGAGCAGGCATCTTTGAAACCATACTGCCGTTCTTCCAAATCGGTGTCGATACGCAGGTAGCTCTTCACCTGATTGTAGAGGTTGTTCATCACCATCGGTTTGAAAAGCATCTCGTTCTTGCCTACGATGGCATAGTCCGGAATTTCATAGCGGAACGTAATCCGGATTGGGGCAGCTTGGTAATCTTTCGGATTCTTGCCATAGTCCACACGGGTGAGACGAGCTTTGGGCGAGACGGCGAGTAGTTGGTTTTCCATTGTGCTTTCCCATTGCGATTGCCATCCGGTGGTGAAGATGCGGCGGATGTTGCTGTCCGATTGCCCTTCGGCCGTAATCGTGAATTCGCCGGTCAATGTGCCGTCGGCTTTAAGCTGGTTGGATGCTTTGATGCGGACGTAATGGTTTTCGGGCGCGGAGATGGGGGTGATACAAAGGTCTGAACCTTCGGGGACACCGGGCAGGTAGTTCTGCTGCTGCTCGGCACTGCTCCACAGCTCGCGACAAAAGGGTACCCATGTCGGATCAAGCGGCATGTAGGTGCCGTCGGAGAGTTTCACAACGGTCACGCAGTGGTTGAAGTGGTCGGCCGGGATGCTTTCCACGCGACTGCCCGCCATCGTCATCGCCGGATAGGCTTCGAAGCCAGCCATCCGCAAGAAAGCAATCAGCGTGCCGGCAATATCTTTGCAGACACCGCAGCGGTCTGTGTAGTTCATCTTCAAGTTGTGCAGCGTGTAGCCCTCGCCTTTTCCCATCGTGATGCCTGCGTAGCGGATGTTGTCAGCGACCCAGTGGGTAAGGACGGCGATTTTCTCCATCTCCGTCTTTTTCCCCTTGATAAGTTCATCCACCTTCTTTTGCGCCTCGGGGATAGCGTCGAAACTGCCATAATCCTCGTTCACCTTATTGAACCAAAGCGACTTCTCCCGCCAGTCGGGTGTGGAAGACATCATCAGCTTGGGAGCGGCATCGAAGAGGTCGACCATGTTCGGCTCGCGCCGGATCGGCAGGATGTCGGTGCACGTGAAGGTATAAGACTTCCGCCCGTTCTCATAGCGCATCGAAGAGCTGCATTCGCCCTGATAGAATTGGAACTGCATCTCCTTCTCCATCGGGATGGTGACCTTGTAAACCTTACGGACGGTCGGATCCGATACCCAAAAGGGCACGATGTCGTAAAACTGCCCGCGCATGGGCGGGATAAAGCGCGACTCCTCTTCCTCTCCGGAAGCCAGCAGCGCGTAGGTGAACCCTTTCTTGTTGATTTGATAGTCGATGATGTCACCCGCATCAAGATGTCCAACCTCCATCATGATTTGCCGCGCCCCCCAGTAGATGGCGCGTGCCGGGGCGACGTAGTCCTGCTGCTGCGTGATGTCGAGGTTGATGACGTCGCCGTTGGCTTTGTAGAGCGTGACGCGGTGGAACTCGGCGTGCGCCGTCAGCGGGTCGTAGTCGTACTTGAGCACGCGGTTGGCAAGCGCGCCCCGCGTGGTCTGCACCTTGACGATCCGGCGGATCGTGAACGAGCCGGAGCCGCTGGGCTGCACGTTTACCCCCGTGCTGTCCAACAGATATACGCAGTCATAGTCCGCATAGCGGTCTGTCTGCCGATCAGCCTGCCGGATGGATGCGGGCAGGCTGTTTTCGCCGGCCTGTCCGCAGACGGACGAGGCGGCGAGGAAAAGAGTTAGGATGATAGATGTATGTTTCATTTCCGTTCGTATATGTTTTAGTTTTTACAGGATGACGTTTCATAAGTTTGCCGCATCTTCCTTCAGCCGGTGGTAGTAGTCTTTGAGCAGGCGCACGTCTTCGGCGGCGTCTGTGAATACCTCCATCAGCATGGGATTGGGGCAGGGGGCCGGCTGTGTGAAGAGGGGCATCGCCGCCTCCAGACTGGCGGCGTCGCGGACGGCGAAGTAGGCGAATCCGCGTTCTTCGGCCCATCCTTTGGCGGAGGTCGCGTGCGTGGCGGCGACGAACCGCCGGGTACGTTCTTCCCACTCCACGCCGGGCAGCTCCTCGAACGATTCCCCCTCGCCGTTGTTGAGCAGCAGGATACGCAGGTTGCAGCCGTAGTTGCGGTTCCAAAGCGCATTCATGTCGTAGAAGAAGCTCAGGTCGCCGAGCACGACGAAGTTCAGCTTGTCCGAGCAGGCGGAATAGCCGACGGCGGTCGAGAGCGAGCCGTCGTTCCCGCTCATCCCGCGGTTGCAGCAGACCTCCACGTCGTCCGGGACGGGGAAGAGCCGGGCATGGCGGATGGCCGAACCGTTCCCCACGTGCAGGGCGCAGGGGGCGGGCAGCGACCGGAGCAGCAGCCCCACCGCCGCCATCTCCGAGTAGGGGAACGCCGGCGGGGGCATCCGTCGCGCGTAGTGCTCCCACAGCTGCGGATAAGCGTTGCTGCGCGTCTCCAGCAGGTAGGCGATTTTCTCAAGGAACTCGAAGGGATCCATCTCGATGACGGTGGTCAGCGCGCCGAACGGGTCGGCCACCTCGCCGTCGGGCGAGACGTGCCAGTGCTCGCGCGGCGGATGCGTCCGGAGGAACTGCTTCAGGCGTGCCGAGACGACGTGTCCCCCGTAGGTGATGACCAGCTCGGGCGCCAGCTTCTCCAGCGTCTTCTCTGGGAGGGCGTAGAGGACGGCGTCGAAATTTTTGACGGGCGGGCCGGGCACCGTCCGGTTGCCCGTGTGCTCCGTCAGCCAGACGAAGTGTTTGTAGAGCAGCTTGGCGGACTTCTTCTCGAAGAGGTAGATGAGGTTCATCTGTCCGGCGACGACCATCCGCCTGCCGTAGCGGTTCAGCCGGTCTATCAGGGCGTTGTAGTCACGGTCGTAGACGTTCAGCCCTTGATAGCGGGTGATGACGCGCACCGGCGGCAGCGTCTCCGCCGTGAAGCGGAAGAGCGGCTCCGAGAGGGGCACGTTGATGTGCACCGGCCCTTTGCCGTGATGGTTCAGCTCCAGCAACGCCTCGTTGACGAGCCGGTTGCAATGCCACTCGTCCTCGTCGGTGCGGATTTCGGGCAGGTTGACCGCTCGTTTGACCAGCGTCCCGAAGAGGCCCGCCTGCGGCATCGTCTGCCCCTCCTTCTGCCCGAGCCACGCCGCCGGGCGGTCTGCCGAGATGACGACGAGCGGCACCTGCTGGTAGAAGGCCTCCGCGACGGCGGGGTACATGTTGGCCAGCGCGCTGCCCGACGTGCAGCAGACGGCCGCCGGCCTCCCCCCGTGCAACGCCAGCCCCAGCGCGAAGAAGGCCGCGCTCCGCTCGTCCGTCACCGGGTAGCAGGTGAACGACGGGTGCGCCGCGAGGGTCTGCACGATGGGCGCATTGCGGCTGCCGGGACAGACGACCACTTTCTGCACGCCGTGCTCCTTGAGCAGGGCGACGAGCTGTCGGATATTCTTTTTATCTGAGAACATGGGGTTCGTTTGGGTGAAAAATCCTGTTTTTTAGGTGATGTTCCGGGACGGCAGGCCTCCGAAGGGCTTCCGTACCCTGCCGACCCGGTACGCGAAAGGCGTTCCGAGCCTTGCCGCGCCGGCGCATCTGCCCGTGGAAGCACTCCGGAGGGGTGAATACCGGGCGATGCCGCCCGGTAAAGCCATCCGGCGCCTCGCTGTTCCGGAACTTCGCTTCCGGAGCGGCCTACAGCCCGCTGAAGTCCACGCCGTCGAACAGCAGCGAGGGGATGCGCCAGCTGGAGTTGGTGCGCGGGTCGTTGCCCACTTCGGCGAGGTTGTTCCAGAGCGTGACGAGGTTGCCGGTGATGTTCATCTCCGACACGGGCTGCGCGAGCCTGCCCCCTTCGATGAGGAACCCTTCGACACCGTAGGAGAAGTCGCCCGTCGTCGAGTTGCTGTTCCCGCCGTTGAAGCCGGTCACGAGGATGCCCTTGCCGACGGACGCCGCGAGCGCGTCGGTATCCTTGTCGCCCGTTTGCATCGTCAGGATGGAGGGCGAGCTGATGGTCTGCTGCATCTGCATCTTGTTGGCCGCGTAGGTGTCGACGTAGTAGGTCTTCAAGACGCCCGCCTCGAAGACCGGCATCCGGCGCGTGGCGACCCCCTCGCCGTCGAAGTAGCGCGCGCCCGGGGCCTTCCGCAGGTGCGGCTCATCCGTGAGGGTCAGCTTCGCGCCCATCACCTTCTGCTCCAGCTTGTCGAGCAGGAAGGAGTTCCGCTGCTGGATGGACGAGCCGTAGAGGGCGTCGATGACGGGCGAGAGCAGGCGCGAGGCGTTCATGTTGTCTACCACCATCGCGTACTTCCCCGAGCGCGTCTTGCGCTGTCCCAGCTTGCGCAGCGCCCGCTCCAGCGCCTTCGCGCCCAAGCCCTCCTTCCGCAGCGTGTCGTAGTAGAGCGACGAGTCGTACCAGTAGGCCTCCGGCCGCGCGTCGTCCTCGCCCTTGATGCTGACGCTCGCCACGAGGCTGAATTGCGAGTTGGCCGTTTCGCCCTCGAAGCCGTTGCTGGCGACCATGTATTTGAATTCCTTCCCGTCGCTGTACGACGAGTTGGCCGAGATGATGCGGGTGTCCTTGCCCATCATCTCGTCGCAGACGTTCATGGCCAGCGCCAATTTGTCGTCCGGCTGCACGGTGTCGAACGCCGGATCGAGCAGCCCGAGCTCCGGGCCGTCGCCCTTGTAATAGAGCGCGGCGTCGGGGAGGGTGCGCGCCTTGTCCTCGGCGAGGAAGCGGGTCGAGGCGATGCCGTTGAGGATGAAGCCCTCCAACTCCTTCCTGTCCAAACGGTTCGTGGAGAACGAGCCGTAGCGGCCGTCGACGAAGAGGTTGATGACGAGGTTGTTCTCCGACGCCTGTTGCAGGCGGTCGGTCTTCATGTCGCGTATCTCGAACGAGCAGCTCGACGCATTGTAGAGGCTGACGCGCGACGCCTGGCAGCCGTTCTTCAGGGCGAATTCCATCGCCCACTGTGCCAGCTTTTTATTTTCTGTTGTAATCATCCGTGTATGCTGTTTAAAAAATGAATTGTCCATTGTCCGTTGTCCATTCCCGATTGTTTAACTCTCTCCTCCCACCGTGAGCTTGCTGACCAGCGCGGAGGGCATGCCGCAGGTCACGGGGCAGGACTGGCCGTCCTTGCCGCACGTCCACGTGCCGTTGTCCATCCGGTAGTTGTTGCCCACCATCGTGATGTCAGCCAGCGCGCGCGGCCCGTTACCGATGATGTTGATGTCCTTGATGGGCTGCGTGAGGCGGCCGTTCTCGATGAGGAAGCCGTCCTTGACGAAGAAGGTGAAGTCGCCCGCGCCGATTTGCACCTGCCCGTTGGTGAAGTTTGAGGCGTAGATGCCTTTCTTGACGGTCGAGATAATGTCTTCCTCCGTCACGTTGCCCGCCTCCATGTAGGTGGCCCGCATACGCGGAATCGGCATTTGGCGGAACGACTCGCGCCGGCCGTTGCCTGTGGGCGGGATGCCGTAATGGCGCGCGCTGATGCGGTCGTGCAGGTAGCTGTTGAGGACGCCCTCCTTGACGATGTAGGTCTTCTGCCCGGCGACGCCTTCGTCGTCGATGTTGACCGATCCGCGATTGAACGGGATGGTGCCGTCGTCGACCACGTTGATGTGCTCGTCGCACACCTTTTTGTGCAACTGGTCGGAGAAAATGGAGACGTTTTTCCGGTTGAAATCCGCCTCGAAGGCATGCCCGATGGCCTCATGCAGCAGGATACCCGAACCGCCTGCACCCATCACGACGGGCATCTCGCCCCCTTTGGGCTTGATGGCCCGGAAGAGGATGGAGGTCTTCTCGACGGCTTCTTTCGCGACCTCCTCGATGATGTCGTCCGTCAGGAATTCCGCCCCCATGCGGAAGGCGCGCGAGGCGTACGAGTTCTCTATCTTCCCGTTTTCTTCCATGATGCAGACGGCGCCGAGCGTGACCATCGGCCGGTAATCGTAATAGGTCTGCCCCTCCGAGTTGCAAAAGAGGATGTGCGAGGTGGTGTCGCCCAGCGAGGCGATGACTTTGTGAACCCGCTTGTCGAGAGCAAAAATCCGGTCGTTCAGTTTTTGCAGGTAAGGGGTCTTTGCATTGACCGCCAATTCGTCCCACGGGGTTTGTACGCCGTAGAAGTTATGTTGGATGGGTTCTTCTGTCAAGTTCGCGGGGGCTTTGCCGGCCGGGCCGTTGGCGATGCGGGCTGCCGTACGGGCAGCTTTGAGCATCTCGTCGAGCGTCACGTTCTCCACGTAAGCGTAGCCTGTCTGGTCGCCGGCCAAGACGCGGACGCCCATGCCGAAGTCTATGTTTGACGAAGCGCGATTGACGGTGCCGTCTTGTAGCCCGATGTTGTTCCGATACGAATGTTCGAAGAATAAATCTGCATAGTCTCCGCCTTTTTCAAGTGCGGCGGCAAGTACTTTTTGCATGTCATTTTCACTTACGCCGAAATGGTTGAGTGCAAACGCAAGGCCTGAGACGTTGCCTGCTTCATTACCGGCGCAACTTCCCAAAAGGGTGGGAGCCGTTAATGTTCCGAGCATAACCATACCTCCTGTTTTGATAAAATCACGTCTGTTGATTTTCATATTATGTTGTTTGTTTATCTGTTCTACTTGATTTGTTTGTTTTCTTTTGCCCATTGCATGACGTTGGCTGGCGGGCGTTCTGCCAATAGCTCTTTCTTCATGAAATCCATGTAAGGCGCGACATGGGAGAAGAACTTCTTATAGCCTTTGCAAAGGTAATTCAATCCCGGTTCTCCCTCTTTTGTGTGGAGGAAGCGGTTCTTCGGGCACTCGCCGTTGCAGGCAAACAGGTATTCGCATGAGCGGCATTGCGACGGCAGCTTGTCGTGTTTGTCAGCGCCAAATTGCAACTGACGCCGGCTGTACATCATTTCTGTCAATGTTTGCGTGTAGATGTTTCCCAGTTTGTATTCAGGAAACACGAAATGGTCACACGCGTAGACATCTCCGTTGAACTCCATCACGCCGGCATGACCGCAATTGTGTGCCAACAAACAGACGCCCGGCTGCTCGCCAACCCAATTGGCGAGGGTAGAATCGAAAAGCTGGATGAAATAGCTACCAACGTCCGCTTTCAGCCATTCGTCGAAAAGCGAACAGAGGAAATCTCCCCATTTTTCAGCGTCTACCGAGAACGGTGCCAGCCGGATGGCGGCATCTTGTTCTTCAGGCGTTGTTAACCGTGTCCCGTTGGCATGGCCGTTGAGCCGTTCCACGATGGGGGTGAACTGGATGTAATGGCATTCTATCTCCTTGAAGAAATGATAGAACTCTAACGGGTAGTCGACGTTGTAGTCATTGACTACTGCCATTGCGTTGTATTCCACATCGTGCTTTTTCAACAGTTCGATACCTTTCATTACCTTGTAGAATGAGGGGAGGCCTTGTCGGTTTCGCCGATATTCGTCGTGGAACTCTTGCGGCCCGTCTATTGAGATACCGACGAGGAAGTTGTTGGCCTTGAAAAAGCGGCACCACTCGTCGTTGAGCAGTGTGCCGTTCGTCTGGATACAGTTGTCGATTTGTCTTCCGCCTCCGTATTTGCGTTGCAGCTCCAACGCTTTTTTATAGAAACTGATCGGGCGCATTAACGGCTCACCCCCGTGCCACGTGAAGAGCACTTGCGGCATGGTCTGACATTCCAGATATTCGCGGATGAATTTTTCCAGTAGATGTTCGCTCATGACGGCGTTTCTCACTTCCGGATACAACCTCCCTTTTTCGAGGTAATAACAATAATCACACGCCAAATTGCATAACGAACCGATAGGCTTTAACATGACGTACACTGGCCTTGCAAACGGCAAAACAGAAAGATTGCTCATGGGCACGATCAAACACGATTTTTTATATACGTGCAAATGTACGTCCTTTTGGCGGAAAAAACGAGCTATCGGTTGTAAAAACTTGTTTTATACAGTGAAAACAGATTGATTTATTCGAGTTCAACAACGGTGATGCCGGCTCCGCCGAATTGGACATGTTCGTCGTGGTATTGGCGGACACCGGGAACGGTATGCAAATAGTCTCGTATTAATTGCCGGAGGATACCGGAACCGGTTCCGTGAAGAATGCGGACGTGGGAGACTCCGACTTGTATCGCGTCATCAATAAAATAAGTTACGGTTTGGAGGGCTTCGTCTCCCCGCATACCTCTGACGTCGATTTCCTGCTTGAAATGTAGTCTCTTTTCATGCATCTCATCGGCGGTTTGAGTACTGACAAACGTGCTTTTTTGGATTTCTTTTTTCAGTTGGTTTTTACTTACTTTTTCTAGTTGTTCCAGTTTGATGCTACTTTTAATCATTCCGAAAGCGACCACCGCCTGTTTGCCTTGTAATTCCAAAACAGTTCCGGCAGAGGTCTGTCCTTTCAGCCGGACATTGTCGCCTATTTCGACAACATGTGGATTGAAAGACTGCTTGGCAGTTGTGGCAGCATTGGATTGTGTCTTTTTTCGCTGCTTCCGCTCTTGCAGTTTGGCCATTTTGCGGGTAATCTGGTCGTCTGCTTCGGTGGTCGTTTTAACTGAATCTTTGAATGTTTCCAGTGTCTTGCGAGCCAGTTTTGTCTTTTCTTTTTCGGCCTGAGATTCTTTGATTTCCCGGATGGTGTTTTCAATCCGGGCGTTTGCTTCAGCGAGGATACGCTGTGCCTCTTCTTTGGCTGTACGGATAATTTCTTTCCTTTGGTTATTGACTGTTTCGAGGTCGTGTTCGTAGCGGGCAGTTATCTCCTCCAGTTTCTTGTTTTGTTGGCGGATGTTCTGCCGTTTGCTTTCCCAATAGCGTTTATCCCGGACAATATCTTGAAGGTATTTGTCCATGTTGATGTAATCGGAACCTACTTTGGCAGAAGCATCAGCAATGACATCAGCAGGCAGGCCGATTTTCCGGGCAATTTCGATGGCAAAAGAGCTGCCCGGACGGCCGATTGAGAGTTTGAAAAGCGGTTGCATCAGATGACGGTCGTAAAGCATGGCACCATTGACGATACCGGTTTTTTCTTCTGCAAAATGCTTTAAGTTCTGGTAGTGGGTGGTGATGACACCGAAACTGCCATTGCGGTTGAAACGGTCGAGCAAGGCTTCGGCGATGGCACCACCGATTTGGGGTTCTGTGCCGCTTCCGAACTCATCAATCAAGAGTAAAGTCTTTTCATGACAGTTTTTGACAAAATATTTCATATTCGTCAAGTGTGAACTGTAGGTACTCAGGTCGTTTTCGATGCTTTGTTCGTCGCCAATGTCGATGAACAGGTTTTCAAATAATCCGGTCTTCGAACTTTCATAGACCGGTATTAGCAAACCGCATTGCAACATATATTGTAACAGACCGACCGTTTTTAAGCAAACCGATTTGCCTCCGGCATTTGGCCCGGAAATAACAAGCAATCGTTTTTCCGGTTCTAATGTAATATCTAACGGGACGATGGGCTTGCTTTGTCGTTGTAACGCGAGGTATAACAACGGATGGATAGCTTTTATCCAGTCGATTACCGGACGGTTTTCCATGACCGGTCTGATTCCGTTTATTTGTTCGGCAAACAGGGCTTTGGCCCGGATGAAATCTATATCGGCCAAGAATTCGTAAGATTGCAGCATGTCGGGAATCAAAGGACGGACGATACCGGTAAATTCGGTTAGAATTTTAATGATTTCCCGTCGTTCGTCGCTCTCCAGTTCACGGATGCGGTTGTTGGCTTCTACGACCACTTCCGGCTCTATGAATACAGTCTTTCCGCTGGCCGATTCGTCGTGCACGATACCTTTGATTTTCCGTTTGAAGGCGGGGGCAACGGGAATCATCAGACGTCCGTCGCGCATGGTAGGGGCGACATCTTTGTCAACGACTCCTTCCGATTGGGCGGCTCGAAGGATGGATTGCAAGTTTCGCGAGATGTTACTCATCGTAAGCGTAATCTCTTTCCGGATTTGCGCCAATGCAGGGGAAGCGTTATCTTTGATATGCCCGAACTTGTCTAAGATGGCATCAATTCGGTTGATTAATTGCGGAAAAACACAGATATCTTTTGTCAGAGCCTGCAATGCTGGATATTGGGGAACATCTTCCTCTTCTTTAGGCGGACGGAAGAAATGAATGATGTCTTGGATGGTTTGGAGCGAACGTTTTAAATCGAAAAGTTCTTTTTCGTCTAACCACGTTCCCTCCGGGCGAATCCGCTTCAGCGAATAACGGACGTCAAAGAAGTAATTCGCAGGAAATTCTTCTTCCTCACGGAGAATGTGAACAAACTCTTCGGTCTGTGCCAGACGCATGTTTACCACGTCATAGTCTGCAGAAAATGCCATCTCTGTCACCCGCTCTTTTCCCAGCGGACTTAAACATTTTTCTGAAAGGAGAAGGCGGATTTGGTCGAATCCCGTCTTTTGTTCAAAATTATGCGGATAAATCACGTTCTCTTTTGCTTTTTTATTTGATTTCTACCGTCACAGACCGGCGAATGGTTGGACGGACAATGAATTCCATTTTTTCTTTTCCTCGTCGGATATTAAATGTACAGGCATTGTTGCCTAAGGGATTAATATAAGGAGCATAATAATACAAATAGGAGTAGACTGCCTTGTTGCTGTTTTTTTGAATTGCCTCAGCTACTCGCGGATAGTTGAACGTATCCCAAAACATGCAGCGTTTGAATCCGTTTACATCTGTGAATATTGTTTTAGTATCCCGATATTTCATTGTGCTGGTGATGAATCCTCTGTAGGATGCAGAAAATTCCTCTGCCGTACTGTTTACTTTCAAGTCATTGATTTTTTCGATGATGTCGCCCCCGCGCATCCCGGCAGTGTGGGCAGGCGAATTCTTGTCTACGCTGACCACTTGTTCCAAATGGTTGATATCATAGCTTAGTCCGGTATAATTGTATGTCTTTTGATTGACATTGAACTTGACGTTCTGCTGATACCGGACGTATGGATATTGCATGCACATCAAAGGTGCATGAATGCGGACATAATCGTCTAAGTGGTATGACTCTTTCAAGAGTTCGTTGGATTCGCATTCCCAAAGGACACGTCCCGGTACATACTGTTGGTCTACCATTCGAAAACCGAATTGGAGCAGGTATTCGGCTTCTGCTTCTGAAGCCATTGGATTTAAAAACGGCATTTGCTCCATTTTGCTGGTCAGGAAATTATACCGGTAAGTAAGTTCTTTATCGATAACGATTTTATTGATTCCTTTGTAGTTCGGGTTTTTGTCAAAGAAATAGAAAGTCTCGATTATGATGTCCGGATTGTCGGTATCGACCACCAACCCTTTTTCGATCAATATTTTTTCAATGCTTGCATTGATTGTGGTTTCGAGTTCGTTGTTGTTTTCATCGATAGGCGAGAAGGCGAACGTTTTGTATTGTCCAAAGTCTACCGGGTCAGCGGTGGTCGTTGTTTTGAATGGACAGATAAACTCGCGTTCGCTAGTTGTTTCCAGACTATACATGCAGAATGCCACAGCGAGTTGTTCCTCTGTGATGGCATTGTTTTTTTTGCAATCTTTTTTGATGAGAATTTGCTTGGAAGGCGTGGAGAGGTTTGCGATTGTCAGCAGCAGTTCGTTTTTCCCCGCCGGGTTCAGCATTTCTGTAATCTCGTCAGCGGTGAGGTTTACAGTTTGGACTCCGTCGATGGTCAGAATGATATCGTTGAGTTTAACCCCTGCTGATTCTGCGGGTGAATAGGGGATGATGCCCGTGACAACCGGTTTCCCTTTTCCCCAGTGGCTGCTGTGGCTGACTTCATAGGTGATGCCTAACCGACAAACATCCCAATTTTGGGCAAATAGGGCGACACACGTCAGCTGTAACAAGGCGGATAGAATCGCTTTTTTCATATTCTTTATCTTTGCTTGATGTATTTTTTATTACACAAAGGTAAAGATATTTTTCTTTCCGGGTAGATGAATTGGCAGCATATTTGATGGCATATAAAAAAGAAAGAGGAGAAAACGCAGTGTTCCCGTAAATGTGGAGGAGGATGTGTGTCTTCTTTATCTCTTTGATTATTAGAATATAATAAAAAAGATAACGCTGTATGGACAAAACGAATTTGAATAACAAGAAAGAAACTACGGAACCGAAAGAAAATCAAAAGGCGGAAGAAGCGACAAATTTGCAGGAAGAACATGTAAATGCGTCAGCAGAAAATGCGGCATCTGACAATGTGACGGATAAAACGGATGAAACGTTGGCAGATGAAAAAGACTTGCTTCAAAAGAAATATGATGAGCTGAACGATTCGCATCTCCGCTTGCGGGCCGAATTTGATAACTACCGCAAGCGCACCTTGCGCGAGAAATCGGAACTTATCAAGAATGGAGGCGAAAGCGCTTTGACACATTTACTGCCTGTGATAGATGATTTCGAGCGGGCATTGAAGAATATCTGTACGGCAGAAGACATGAAGGCTGTTGCTGAGGGGGTCGAACTTATTTACTCGAAGTTTGTCTCTTATTTGTCACAGCAGAATGTGAAACCGATAGAGACAATCGGCAAGCCGTTTGATGCTGAGACTTCGGAAGCTGTCGCCTTGATTCCGGCTCCGGAACCTGATATGAAGGGTAAAGTATTGGATTGTGTGCAGACGGGCTACACGCTGAATGAAAAGGTAATCCGTCATGCAAAAGTGGTAGTCGGAGAATAAGATGATAAGCGAACAGTGAGGATAGATAAAGATGGCGAAGAGAGATTATTATGAGGTGTTAGGCGTCAGCAAGAATGCTACGGCCGAAGAAATCAAGAAGGCATATCGGAAGAAAGCCATTCAGTTTCATCCGGATAAAAATCCGGGAGACAAACAGGCGGAAGAGAATTTCAAAGAGGCGGCAGAAGCCTATGACGTGTTGAGCGACCCGCAGAAGCGGCAACGTTATGACCAATTTGGCCATGCCGGAGTAGGGGGCGCATCGCAAGGCGGCTTTAGCGGCGGGATGTCGATGGAAGACATCTTCTCGCAATTTGGCGATATTTTTGGTGGACACTTTGGCGGTTTTGGCGGCTTCGGTGGCTTTGGCGGTGGCTCGAGAGGCGGTCGCCGCGTGAATCGCGGTTCGGACTTACGGGTGAAGGTGAAACTGAACTTGAAAGAGATTGCGACAGGTGTCGAAAAAAAAATCAAGGTAAAGAAGTATGTGACCTGCTCCAAGTGCCACAGTTCGGGTGCGGAAGACGAACATAGCACCAAGACGTGCAACACCTGTCATGGTACAGGCGTTGTAACGCGCGTGACCAATACTATCTTGGGACAAATGCAGACACAGACAACCTGTCCGACGTGTGGAGGCGAAGGAAAAATCATCACCAAGAAATGCAGCGCTTGTAATGGCGAAGGCATCGTGCGTGACGACGAAGTAATCACGATAAATATTCCTGCCGGTGTGGCTGAAGGCATGCAGCTCTCGATGAGCGGAAAGGGAAATGCAGCGCGTCACGGCGGAATCAATGGCGATTTGTTGATTCTCGTAGAAGAAGAGCCGCATCCCGAACTGATACGCGACGAAAACGACCTGCTGTATAATCTCTTGCTCAGCGTTCCGCAGGCTGCATTGGGCGGAACGGTGGAAGTCCCGACCATCGACGGAAAGGCGAAGGTCAAAATAGATCCGGGTACGCAACCGGGCAAGGTGCTTCGCCTGCGTAATAAGGGATTACCTTCGGTAAACAGCTACGGCACGGGAGATTTGCTTATCAATGTCAGTGTTTATATCCCCGAAACGTTGTCCGATTCGGAAAAGAAAATCATGAATGGCTTGGAAAACTCGCCCAATTTCCAGCCCAAGAAGTCGGTAAAAGAAAAGATATTCGATAAGTTCCGTCATATGTTCGATTGAAAGAAACATGGCGTGGTACAACCATAAAACGGGTCGGCAGAGAATTAGATTTTTCTGCCGACCCGTTTTTTGTTTCCTGCTGAAGGAACAAAAGTTTCGATGCGTGGAAAATGATGAAACTTTTTTTATGGAATATTCAGAAATCCGATTCAATCCTCCAAGCACGCATCAAGGTTTCGCGTAATCTCCTCCTTGTCCAGATGTTGGCCGATGAAGACGATTTTCTGCATGCGGTCGCCATACGTCGGATCCCAGTCGCGGAGCAAGCCCGGTTCCTGCTTCATCAGTTCGATAAGCTCTTCTCCCGGAGCGGTGGCATACCATTGGCCGGCTTCGGAAAGGTATTTCTGTGTGCCGGCTTGCTCGAAAAGGTAAGACATGTCGCGGTTGTGCTTGAAATAGCAGACGCCTTTAGCACGGATGATGTTGGGGCTCCAATGTTTTTGGAGGAAATAATCGAATTTATTGAGGTCGAATGCCGGGCGGCGGTAGTAGACAAATGTACCGATGCCGTATTCTTCCGCCTCACCTTCGTCTGAATGATGGTGATGATGTTCGTGTCCGTGTGCGTGTTCATGCTCATGATGTTCTTCTTCGTTGTCCATCGGTTGTTCGATGCCGCGTATCCAGCCGGCGGAAGTGGCGACCCGCTCGAAGTCGAACATGCCCGTGTGGATGATTTTGCCCAAGTCGATGTTTGCATAATCGCATTCGATGATTTCTGCTGCGGGTTGCAACGTGCGGATAATCTGTTTGATGCGTCCCAACTCTTCCGGTTTGACTTCCGACGCTTTGTTTAACAGGATGATGTTGCAAAATTCGATTTGCTGGATAATCAGGCTTTCGATATCTTCTTCGCCTACCTGCCGGTTAGTCAGTTTTTCCCCGCAGGCAAATTCATCTTGCAGGCGCAAAGCATCCACTACCGTCACGATGCAATCCAGCTGGCAGATGCCATACCGGCGATAAGCTTCTCCCAAGCGGGGAATGGAGCAGATGGTCTGCGCGATGGGCTCCGGTTCGCAGATGCCGCTGGCTTCGATGACAATGTAGTCGAAGCGGTTCATCTTCATGATGTCGAACAACTGTTCGATTAAATCCGTCTTGAGCGTGCAGCAGATGCAACCGTTTTGGAGCGCCACCAAGCTGTCGTCTTTCTTACCGACGATGCCGCCCCGTTGGATAAGGTCTGCGTCGATGTTTACCTCCCCGATGTCGTTGACGATGACGGCGAATTTGATGCCGCGTTGGTTGGAAAGAATATGGTTTACCAAAGTTGTTTTTCCGCTGCCCAGATAACCGGTCAAGAGCAGCACGGGTATTTTTTTTGTGCTCATTAGTCTAATTTTTGTTTATGATGGGATTTAAAATGGGCCTAAAGGTACAATTTCTTGCCCGATTTGTCGTTTGGTTTCAGAAATAATCACTTCCTTTGCTGTACTTTTTTTCAATACAAAAGAATAGTTAAGTGTTTATGAAGGTTTTCAGAAATTTTTTGTGCGCCGTTCTATTGGTTGGCGTGAGCGTGAATGTGCAGCAAGTGGCTGCTCAACGGGAATTGGGAGTGTTTAATTCGTTGGCTGTAGGCGCAGGTGTCGGACTGACGGGAGTGGATGTGAATGTTGCGACGTCGATTACGCCCTATCTTGCCTTACGGGGAGGATTGTCGGTTATGCCGAATTTTAGCCTGACGACGGATGTGGATGTCGAGATGAGCGGAATGGGAAGTTCTGATATTCCTTCGACCATCGAGATGGAGGGAAGCATCAAGCGTGTTTCGGGTGAAGTGTTGCTGAACGTATATCCTTTCAAAGGCACTTTCTTCATCGCGGCGGGTGCTTATTTCGGCGGGAGCTCGATTGTAAAAATCAACGGACATAGCGACGAGCTGGCAAATTTGGCTGCAGAGGCCGGAGATGCGAGTATCGTCATTGGCGACTACACGATTCCGGTCGACGAGAACGGAAATGTGTCGGGCGGATTGCGGGTTAATGGTTTCCGTCCGTACGTCGGGCTGGGATTCGGGCGCGTTGTCCCGAAGAAGCGCGTCAGCGTGATGTTTGAAATGGGCGTCCAGTTTCATGGGAAACCGGAGGTATATACGAATTATGGTGACATCGGCCAGTTGATGGACGAACTTGATGCGGACGATACTTTCTCGGAGATTATGGATAAATTGACCATCTATCCGGTATTGAAGCTCCGCCTTTGCGGCCGGATATTTTAAGCAGGGATATCGATATCATGTTTTCATGATTACGAAGTACAGCACGGGGCTGCCGTCTGTTTCCGCTTGAGGGAACGTGTCACGCAGCCCCGTTTGCGGTTTTATATAACAGTAGACGCGGTTGTAAGGGTCTGCCGGTTGCAAATCCGTCACCTTCCCCGTCCCGTAGAAATCGTCTTCCAATCCACCCTGCGCAAGGATGGCATGCTTTTTCTGCCCGTCGTAACAAAAGATGTAGCGCTCTTCCGCTGTTTGTGCATATGGGTTGGCGGTGAAGAGGAAACGCGGCCCGACTTGCAGGGGTAGGATGGATGTCGCGTCTACGGCGTTTCCTATAAGTAAATTGTGCAAAAGCTGTAATGTAGTTTCCAAGATGTAAGCGGCAGGCGTTCCGGATACGTGGGTGTAGACCTGCCCGTTCGATATGCTGATTTGTGGGCGGGGCAGGTAGTCCACCGCTACGCGCCCCGTGTCGGCCGCGTGCAGTTGTCTCCGTTCCGTAATCCGGCAGTCTTTATCGAGGCGGTACAGCCATTGCTCGACGGCCAAACCACCGGTCTGGCTCTCGAAACCGACGCAGTCCACTGTCAGCCACAGCCCGCCGTCGTAGTAAGCTACGTCGCCGACGGCCAGCCAGCTCTCTTCGCGTGGTAGGCGGCTTTTCCCCGTACATACGCCGTCATACGTATAATAATAGATTGCCCCGTCGTGTCCGAGCACAATCAGTTGCTGGTGTGTCGGGTCGACGGTATAATCTGCCACCTCCAGCGGTTGCCCGTCACCTCCGATTTCACCGATACATTCCCCTGACGCCATGAAATGGTAAAGTCGTCTCGCGCAGGTGAGAAAGATGTGCTTCCGGTCGCTTTGGACGTTGCGGATTTGCTCCGGGCGAAGTGTGTTCGTATCCAAACGGATGGCCTTCACCTCCTTTGCAATGTCGGAAAGGCATCCTTCGGTGGCACACGCCACGTGTCCGTTGTCTGTTGCCAGCCGGTAGCCCAGCCAGCCATACGTGAGCAAGAGAGTGAGAAAAAGTAAGGAGAATGTGCGTTTCATACAATCTTTGTTTTTGTTTTTCAGACGGAAAATGTCCGGAAATATTGTATTAGGAGGCCTGATTTTTAAGTGGAACGACAAACCTTTTGTGAATCTCTTTAATGACAAATTGTCATAATTTGTTTTTGGTATTTCTTTTGCTGTATCTTAGGAGAATGTAAAAATGGAAAATAAAAAGAAAGGAGAATAACCATATGAATTTTAATAACTTTACAATTAAAGCGCAAGAGGCCGTACAGCAGGCGGTACAGCTGGCAAGCCGGAATGGACAGCAGGCGATTGAAGCGGTACACTTGTTGAAAGGTGTCATTGTGACAGGGGAAAGCGTGACGAATTTCATTTTCCAGAAACTGGGCGTGAACGTTGCGAACTTGAACCGGGTGATTGATGCCGAGATACAGTCTCTACCGAAGGTTTCGGGTGGAGAACCCTATCTGTCGGGCGAAGCCAATGCGGTGTTGCAGAAAGCAATCGATTATTCGTCGAAGCTGGGCGACCAGTATGTTTCGATTGAATCGATTATATTGGCGCTGTTTTCAGAAAAAAGCGCGGCTTCGCAGATGTTGAAAGATGTGGGCGTGACGGAAAAAGAGCTCCGGATGGCCATCGACGAGTTGCGGAAAGGCAACAAAGTCACCAGCCAGTCGGCGGAAGATACCTACGATGCCCTTTCGAAGTATGCAATCAACCTGAACGAACGTGCGCGTAACGGCAAGCTCGACCCGGTTATCGGGCGGGATGAGGAGATTCGTCGTGTGCTTCAGATTTTGAGCCGGCGAACGAAGAACAACCCGATATTGATTGGTGAACCGGGGGTCGGAAAAACGGCGATTGCTGAGGGGTTGGCGCACCGGATTGTGCGGGGCGACGTCCCTGAGAACCTGAAATCGAAGCAGATTTTCTCGTTGGATATGGGTGCACTGATTGCTGGTGCGAAATATAAGGGGGAATTTGAGGAGCGCTTGAAAGCCGTCGTCAACGAAGTGACCAAGTCGGATGGCGAGATTATCCTTTTCATAGATGAAATCCACACGCTGGTCGGAGCCGGTAAGGGAGAGGGCGCAATGGATGCGGCGAATATCTTGAAGCCTGCATTGGCGCGTGGCGAACTGCGGGCCATCGGCGCGACAACGCTCGACGAGTATCAGAAGTATTTCGAGAAGGATAAGGCGCTCGAACGCCGTTTCCAAATCGTCATGGTCGACGAGCCGGGCGAGCTGGATGCGATTTCCATCCTGCGTGGGCTGAAGGAAAAGTATGAGAACCACCACAAGGTGCGTATCAAGGATGATGCGATTATTGCCGCCGTACAGTTGTCTACGCGCTACATCACCGACCGCTTCTTGCCCGACAAGGCGATTGACCTGATGGACGAAGCGGCAGCCCGCTTGCGGATGCAGATTGATTCGGTTCCGGAATCGCTCGACGAAGTTTCCCGCCGTATCAAACAGTTAGAAATTGAGCGCGAGGCCATCAAGCGCGAGAACGACACGGAAAAGCTCGCGCAACTGAACAAAGAAATCGCCGATTTGAGGGAGGAGGAAACGAAGCAGAAGGCGCAATGGCAAAGCGAGAAAGAACAAATCAATAAGATCCAGCAGAACAAGATCGACATCGAAAACCTGAGGTTCGAAGCTGAAAAGGCAGAGCGCGAAGGAGATTATGGCAAGGTCGCCGAGATCCGCTACGGCAAGATTAAGGCGAAAGAGGCCGAAATCAAAGCCGTGCAGGAGAAACTCAAGACGATGCAAGGCGGAGCAGCCATGATTAAGGAAGAGGTCGACAGCGAGGATATCGCCGACGTTGTTTCGCGTTGGACGGGTATTCCCGTCAGCAAGATGATACAGAGCGAGCGCGAGAAGTTGCTGCGTCTGGAAGACGAGTTGCATGCTCGTGTCATCGGGCAGGACGAAGCCATCCGTGCGATAGCAGATGCCGTGCGTCGGAGCCGTGCCGGGTTGCAAGACCCCAAACGCCCTATCGGTTCCTTCATCTTCTTGGGGACGACGGGTGTCGGCAAGACGGAATTGGCGAAGGCATTGGCAGAATATCTGTTCGACGACGAGAATATGATGACCCGTATCGACATGAGCGAGTATCAGGAGAAGTTCAGCGCGACCCGTCTGATTGGGGCGCCTCCGGGATATGTCGGATACGATGAAGGCGGGCAGTTGACGGAAGCCATTCGCCGGAAACCTTATTCGGTCGTCCTCTTTGACGAGATCGAGAAGGCGCATCCGGATGTATTCAACATCCTCTTGCAGGTATTGGACGACGGGCGGCTGACCGATAACAAAGGCCGTATGGTGAACTTCAAGAATACGATTATCATCATGACCAGTAACATGGGGTCGTCTCTGATTCGCGAGAAATTCGAGAAGATGACACCTGCCAACCGTGACGAGGTGGTCGGGCAGACGAAAGAGCAGGTATTGGATTTGTTGAAAAAGAGCATCCGCCCGGAGTTCCTGAACCGTATTGATGACATCATCATGTTCACACCGTTGAACGAGGAAGAGATTCGTCAGATTGTCTCTTTGCAGCTGAATGCTGTCAAGAAGCGGTTGGCGGAGAATGGCGTCGCCTTAGAGTTTGCGGAGCGCGCATTGGCCTTCTTGGCGGAAAAGGGGTACGACCCGCAGTTTGGCGCCCGTCCCGTCAAACGGGTCATCCAGAAACTGGTGTTGAACGAGTTGTCGAAGGAACTCTTGAGCGGCAGGGTGAACAAAGAACGCCCGATAACGATTGATTTCGACGGCAACGGGTTGGCATTTAGGAATTGAACAGTTGCGAATAATATTTTGATTGGAGATTAATTATCGTTTAAGACGGCAGGCCTCATCTCTCGGAAGGGAGGTGAGTGCCTGTTTTTTTGTGCAAAGAGGTTCGCTTGTTGCGTGTCGTTTGGGCAGATTTGCAATCCGCATATCCCGTAGAGACATGGCGTGCCGCGTCTCTCTTCACGTATCTGTTTTACGTGAAAGGATATACGTGAAGGAAGGGCGATTTCCCTCCCTTTACCCCTTTGCATATCGGGAGCAAAAGCCTACCTTTGCGCGGTATGACTAAGACAGCATGATAGAGGGGCCTATACATATATTAAAGACCTATTGGGGCTATGACCGTTTTCGGGCGGGACAGGCGGAGGTAATCGACAGTATTCTCGCAGGGCATGATACGTTGGCGCTTATGCCGACGGGGGGCGGGAAATCCATCACCTTTCAAGTGCCCGCTTTGGCAAAAGAGGGTATTTGTCTGGTGGTGAGCCCGCTCGTGGCGTTGATGAAAGACCAAGTGAAGAACTTGCAAAAACGGGGGATTCTGGCGGCGTTCATCAGTTCGGAGATGCCTCGCTGGGAGATATTGCAGCAGCTGGATAATTGCATTTTGGGCGATTATAAGTTTTTGTACATTTCCCCGGAGCGTATTTCTTCTGATTTGTTTCGGGGAAAATTGAAATACTTGGCGGCTAAAATCAATTTGCTCGTGGTAGACGAGGCGCATTGCATCTCGCAGTGGGGGAACGATTTCAGGCGCGATTATCGGTTGATTGCTGACATCCGCGACGCCATTCCCCGCGTGCCGGTGATTGCCGTGACGGCTTCGGCAACCGCTTCGGTGGTGGCAGATATCTGCGAGCAGCTCCACTTCCGCAAGGGCTATCGTGTTTTCAAGACCTCTTTCGAGCGGAAGAACCTTTCCTTTGTGGTGCGGAAGACAGACAACAAACTGCGGGAATTGTGCCATATTCTCACATCGGTACCCGGTTCGGTAGTGGTCTACAGCCGGACGCGGCGGGGTGTTGAAGAGTACGCCGGGAAGCTGCGGGCGGCCGGTATCGCTGCGGAGTATTTCCATGCCGGTCTGGCTCCGATTGCCAAGACGGAGCGGCAGACGGAATGGCAGAGGGGGACGACGCGCGTGCTGGCGGCGACCAACGCCTTCGGGATGGGAATCGACAAGGGCGATGTCCGGCTGGTGATTCATACCGAGTTCCCGGATTCGCTTGAAGCCTATTATCAGGAGGCCGGACGGGCGGGACGCGACGGACAGCGGGCATACGCTGTCGTCTTGCTGGAACCGCAGGATATCGCTGATATCAAGCGTCGTCCGTCGCAAGCTTTCCCGACGATTGAGTATATCAAGCGGGTGTATGAAGCCGTGTGTAACCATTTTCAGATAGCGGAGGGGGATGGCGAAGGGCTTTCGGTCTTTTTGAATGAGCCGGACTTTTTGCGCGACTGGCGTTTTGACAAGGGACGGCTGCGTTCGTCACTCGAAATCCTTTCTCTTTCCGGTTATCTCGACTTCGAGCCTTATCCGAACACGCAACCTTACTTGCGTTACGACCAACCACGTTGGAACCTCGACCGCTTTTTGCAGGGCGATTCGTCTGCGGCGCGGGTGGCTGTGGAGGTCTTGCGTAATTACGAAGGGCTTTTTTCTGCGGGAACATTTGTCAGCGTTGATTTGCTGGCACGTAAGACGGGGTTTGAACCGCGTGAAGTGGTGAAATTGTTGGGATATTTGCGCAATGTGGGTTTCTATTATGTCCCTTCCCGGAAAGAGCCACGCATCACGTTCAAGATGATTCGTGTACCGCTCGACCGGCTTGTGATTTCTACCGCTTCTTATGAGAATCGCTTGGCGGCTTTCAAGATGCGTATTGATAAAGTGGTCGACTATTTGGAGACGGACGGTTGCCGGCAGGCTTTCATATCAGACTATTTTGGCATGGAGGGACGTCGTTGCGGTTGTTGCGACAACTGTTTGAAGCGAAGGTAAACAGTTTTTGATTCGCACGTTTGTGAATCTGTTAGGAAGGATTTATCTTTGTGGTTAAACAAGATAACAAATCATGAGTCAGGTTAAAACATATATTCAATCCAATCAGGAGCGTTTTCTTGATGAACTTTTTTCATTGATACGTATTCCATCCATTAGTGCCAAACAGGAACATAAACCCGATATGGAACGTTGTGCCCGGCGCTGGGTGGAATTACTTCTTTCTTCAGGTGCCGATCGGGCAGAAGTGATGCAGACGGATGGAAATCCCATTGTGTATGCGGAGAAACATATTTCGGATGCGGCGCAGACGGTTTTGATCTATGGCCACTATGATGTGATGCCCGCCGAGCCATTCGAGCTGTGGCAAAGCGCTCCTTTTGAACCGGAGATTCGGGACGGGCGTATCTGGGCACGTGGAGCGGACGACGACAAAGGGCAGTCGATGATGCAGGTGAAGGGGTTTGAAACGGCACTGCAATCGGGACTCCTCCGATGTAATGTGAAGTTCATTTTTGAAGGAGAAGAAGAGATAGGCTCGCCCAGTTTGGAGGCATTTTGTCGGGCGCATCGGGATTTGCTAAAGGCGGATGTCATATTGGTTTCCGATACAAGCATGGTGAGCACAGACGTGCCTTCGTTGACAACGGGTTTACGAGGACTTGCTTATTGGGAGATAGAGGTGACGGGACCGAATCGCGACTTGCATTCGGGGCATTTCGGCGGAGCGGTTGCCAATCCGATTCATGTTTTGTGCCGTATGTTGGCAGATGTGATTGATGCTGACGGGCGGATTACGATTCCCGGATTTTATGATGTTGTGGAAGAGGTTTCTCCGGAAGAACGGGCCATGATTGCGCAAATCCCTTTTGATGAGGCGAAATATAAAGAAGCGATTGGCGTAAATGTACTTGCGGGGGAAAAGGGATATTCGACACTTGAACGTAACAGTTGCCGTCCCTCTTTTGATATTTGTGGGATATGGGGCGGTTATACCGGCGAGGGTAGTAAGACGGTGTTACCTTCCAAAGCCTATGCAAAAGTTTCTTGCCGGTTGGTTCCGCATCAGCAGCACGAGGAGATTTCCCGTTTGTTTGTCGAGTACATGACACATCTCGCACCTCCGAGCGTGAAGATAAAAATGACACCGTTACACGGGGGAGAAGGATATGTTTGTCCGATTGATTTGCCTGCTTATCGGGCTGCGGAGGAGGCTGTCGGTATCGCTTTCGGGAAACGGCCATTGGCTGTGCGAAGAGGGGGAAGCATACCGATTATATCAACTTTTGAGCAAGTTTTGGGTATCAAAACGGTGTTGATGGGATTTGGGCTCGAACAAAATGCGATTCATTCGCCGAACGAGAGTTGTCGGTTAGACTTTTTCTATAAAGGCATTGAGGCGGTTGCTGAGTTTTATAGACGGTATGCTTAATTAACGGTTAGGAATAAAATGAGTCTTTTACAAGCATGAAATTTTTAAGGCAATGAATGTTAATGAGAATTTAATGTATCGGGAAGCCGCTGATTATTTGGCATCTCGTATATGCGGAAAACCTGAAACGGCGATTATATTGGGAAGCGGGTTAGGCTCGCTTGCTGATCAGATTGAGTCGGCAACTGTTATTCCTTACACCGGAATTCCTCACTTTATGCACTCGACAGCAACCGGTCATAAAGGGAATCTGATTTATGGCAGACTGGGAGAGAAAGAGGTCTTGGCCATGCAGGGGCGTTTCCACTACTATGAAGGATATACAATGTCGCAGGTGACTTTTCCTATCCGGGTAATGAAATTGTTGGGTATTCAAAACTTGTTGGTTTCGAATGCAGCGGGAGGAATTAACCCCTCGTTTAAAGTGGGCGACCTGATGATTATACGGGATCATATCAATATGATGCCTAATCCATTGATAGGGCCCAATAATGAGATGTTTGGTACGCGTTTCCCGGATATGACACGTGCTTATGATCGAGAAATGATTTGTTTGGCGGAAGAAATAGCCCGTTCATTGGGTATTTCATTGAAAAAAGGCGTGTATGTCGGTCTTACAGGGCCTTCTTTTGAAACACCTGCGGAATATGCGTTTTATGGTAGGGCCGGAGGCGATGCGATAGGAATGAGTACAGTCCCGGAAGTCATTATCGCCCGACATGCAGGGTTGCGGGTGTTTGGTATGTCTGTGATAACAAATGAAGGTTATCATTTTACCGATGATTTTGTTAATGACGGAGCAGACGTCATCGTGGCTGCAGATCGGGCAGCGGTGAAAATGACAGCTTTGTTTCGTGAATTAATTGCTCGAATATAAGAATAATTGTATCTTTGTTCACAATAGTAATTCAATAGTTGATATAAATAAAATAAATAGGCCATGAAGCATTCTAGAAGGGACTTTTTAAAAGCTGGGGCGTTGGCAGGTATCAGCGCATGGATGATTCCAGAGATTGCAAAAGCGGCTGTGGCGGAAAATGCATCCGTTCATGCACCGAGAATCAAATTAAAGAAGGATTGCGTTATTTTGTTTCAGGGAGATTCGATAACGGATTGTGGACGCGATAAGAACAGTAACCGTTGCAATACGATTGAACAGTTTGGTAGTGGATACGTGCTTTTTACAGCGACGCAGTTATTGGAAAAAGAAGCAGCTTTACAGCCTAAGATTTACAATCGAGGTATTAGTGGGAACAAAGTGTATCAATTGCGTGAACGCTGGGAGATAGATTGTTTGGCTTTCCAGCCGGATGTGTTGAGTATCTTGATAGGAGTAAACGATTATTGGCATACACTGACGCATGCTTATACTGGAACCGTGAAGACTTATGAAACCGATTTGCGTGCACTCTTGCAATATACAAAGGAAAAACTGCCGGATGTGCAGTTGGTTCTTTGTGAACCTTTTTCTTTAAAAGACGGTACAGCGATTGAAGATTCTAAATGGTATCCGATGTTTGATGAGTATCGTTTGGTAGCACGTAAATTGTCGGATGAGTTCAAGGCGGTATTTGTTCCTTTTCAATCCGGTTTTGATAAGGCTGTTCAATTGGCTCCGACGCGTTATTGGTCTAATGATGGCGTACATCCAGACTTGCCAGGACGTCAGCTGATGGCGAACATGTGGTTGGAAGCAACAGGGCTGAAATGAAAACGAAATGAATGGGTGTGGAGAAAATAATAGTATAAAAAGTAGAGTAGACTTTTGGAGAAAAGAAAAATACCTGTATCTTTGCATCCGTTATCGCGGAAGTAGCTCAGTTGGTAGAGCATAACCTTGCCAAGGTTAGGGTCGCGGGTTCGAGTCCCGTCTTCCGCTCCATCAAATAGATGCGGCAAGAGGCCGCTTTTTTCTTGTGATGAAAAAGGCCCAGGTGGCGGAATTGGTAGACGCGCACGTTTCAGGTGCGTGTGTCGAGAGGCATGCAGGTTCGAATCCTGTTCTGGGCACTTTTCTCGCGCAGGTGGTGGAATTGGTAGACACGCTACTTTGAGGGGGTAGTGCCGGTTACGGCGTGTGAGTTCAACTCTCATCCTGCGTACTTTTGTAGTCAATCATCTAAAATTGGTAAATTAGATGATTGATTTTTTTGTGAAATGATCCAGACGTTTGCTAAGTTTCCATTTACAATCTGTTTCCAGATGCGCAGTAGATAGTAGGCCAAGTGCGTAAGACCAAAAATGAAAGAAATTGTTAATAGACGTTTGCTGGCTTCCCATCCTATTGTTTGCTGATGCCATAATCCTGTAATTACACAAAGAATGGATAATGTGACACCAATCATATTTAATGCCCTTTCTCCTTGCCGGTGGGGATGGTTGCATTCCAATTTACTGTGACGAATGCCATAACAAGCGTATATGTCGAGTCCGATTAACATCCATAAGACCAAACGTATCCAAGTATCAGAGGGAGAAAGAGCATCATGCATAAACACGTGAGGATGCCTGCTATTGGGACGAAAGGTACAAATGGCGTTTTGAATGTCTGTGAACATTTGGCATTGTTTTTCTTACGATTAAAACCCCTGCACATACCAACGTGAACGCAAACAGCGTCCCAATACTTGTTATCTCACCGGCTAATCGTGCCGGAACAAAAGCGGCAAGTAGTCCGACCAATACCATAAAAAGCAAATTACTATATGCTGGTGTTCGAAATTTTTCGTGAATACGGGAGAAAAAAGGAGGAAGTAGCCCATCATGGCTCATGCTGAGGAAAACACGACTTTGCCCTAAAAGGGTAACTAAGATGACAGAACAATAACCAAAGAGGATTGCCAGTACAATTGCTTTGTTTAGCCATGGGTAATCAGGCTGGATGTTTCCTGAAGCGTCTTCTGCATTACCCATCTACTCAATGGCGATAGCAACGGGTGCGATGCCTTCATGACCGCCAAATTGAGTGTAAGAACTACTCCTGTCATGACATGTGCAAATAAAGATGTACAAAACCGTACAAACAAGTAGCGAGACCAGTATGCCTATCGGCATGTCCCGTTTGGGATGTTTGGTTTCCTGCGCTTCAGTACTGACCGTGTCAAAACCCAGAAAGGCAAAAAAGACAATCGCTGCGCCACGTAGTACGCCGGAAAAACCAAATTCGCCTAATGTCCCGGTGTTGGCCGGGATATTGATGATTCCGCCGTCTCATGGGCAAGCAGTGAATGCTTCAGGTAAATGGATGCCATATCCATCCATGAAGACGACCAGATAACGGCTCCAACTGATGCTTACCGTTGTTGCCACCACAGTATATTCCAACACTAAATCCCATCCGATAATCTAAGCAATCAGCTCGCCCATTGTCGCATAAGAATACGTATAGGCACTACCTGCAACCGGAATCATAGAAGCAAATTCAGCGTAACAAAGCCCTGCGAAACAACAACCAATGGCAGCAATGACAAACGAAAGCGTGATGGCCGGTACTGTGTATTTGGGGTGCAAAGATAGGGATTACGCTGTGGATATCTAAGTGTCATGTATGGATGGGAAGTCGTTTCCATACGAAAGCCGGTATGAGTTTCCAAGCAGCGACCAACAACGAATAATGCCAATCGATGATTACCCGCCGTTTTTTCTTGCGGATAGCCTTTACGATGCGGCGGGCCACATATTCGGGCGCCATTTGCATCGGGTAGCGTCCGTCCCGCAAAAGGTCTGTATGCACAAATCCGGGTCGGATATCCGTAAAAATAATCGGGTGTTTTTCCATGACAGCCAATTGTTCGAGGGCATCCAGATATAGGTTTTGAAAACGTTTGGTTGCGGAATAAGCAGGAGCGGCCCCCAAACCTTTTGTTCCGGCAATGGAGCTGATGACGGCCAGTTGTCCGTTCCCTTGCCCGCAAAAATAGCGGTAAGCTGCTGTCACCATGCGGGTAAAACCTTCAGCATTGGTTTGTACAGTCACTATTTCGATAGTGGGGTCTAATTTTAGATTTTGACTCCCGATGCCGGAACTGAGCAAAAATACGTCCATGCCCCCTGTTTTTTGGATAAGTTTTTCTAATCGCAAGGGAGCATCCGCATGTGTGACATCTATTTCCTCAGCCTCGATTTGTTCGGGGAACTCCTGCCGCAATGCTTCCAGCCGGTTGGTACGCCGTCCGGCAATACCGACACGCCATCCTTCACGACAATAAAGTCGGGCGACTTCTCGCCCGATACCCGATGTAGCCCCTACAATGATGATTCTTTTTGTATGGTTCATCTTGAAAAGATTGATTTGTCTGCATCTATTAACTGCGACAAAATGCCTGACTTACAAATTTTAATACGTCGGGCAGTGCTGTACGCCAATACGTCCATGTATGTCCGCCGTCGCGTACGCGGAATTCATGCAAAAGACCTTTCTCGCGCATAATGCGGTGAGCTTCGAAGTTCCCATCCAAGAGCGCATCGTCGTCGCCGCAGTCGATGTAGTAGCGTATGCGCGGTAAATTGTTTTTGTCTAAAGAGGCAAGCAGGTTCAATACACTGTTTTGTTGCCAATGGGTGTCATCAGGACCGAGCAAGCGCATGAAAAGGTCTTTATGCGATTCTTTACGCTTTTGTATCATTTCGTCATCGAAAACAGCCGCACTCAAAGGCGCACATGCACAAAACATGTCGGGATGATGGAGACTATAAAGAAACGAACCGTAGCCCCCCATCGAAAGTCCGGCAATGGCACGGCCCTCTTTGTCTTTCCGGATGCGGTAAGTCTTTTCCATATAAGGGATAAGCTCTTCGAAGAACATGTCTTCATAAGGCGCTTTCCCGTCATATTGGTTGATATACCAAGAATCCCATGCGTCCGGCATGACGATAATCATCGGGACAGCCTCCTGTTTGGCGATGGCCCGGTCGGCAATGGTTTTCATCTGCCCCGTTTGAATCCAGTTGGTTTCATTGTCTGTATAGCCATGTAGCAGGTAAAGAACGGGATAATTACGCTGCGACGTGTTATAGTCGGCCGGCAAGTAGATGGAATAAGACACCTTCCGTCCTAATTTTTGGCTATCGAAAGAAAGCGATTCGAGTACGACGCTCTGCGCGTTTCCTGCGAGGCCGAGTAGGCACAAGCAGATTAGAAGATAAATTTTGTTTGTCATAATTTGATATGATTTTTAATGAATACTTTGGGTTTCGGATACCAATTTCCGATATTCGCCCGGCGTATAGCCTACATTTTTCTTGAAAATGCGATTGAAATGTTGCGAATATTGAAATCCCAGCTCGTAGGCGATCTCGCTGACGCTTTTGTCCGTTCCGGCAATCAATTCTTTTGCCACTCCGATCAGTTTGTTTTGTATATATTCTTGAGCTGTTTTTCCCGTTTCTTTTTTGATGAGGTCGCCGAAGTAATTGGAAGAAAGAAATACGCGGTCTGCAAAATACTTGACTGTCGGCAACCCTTCGTTCTGAGGTTTGCCACTTTGGAAGTAGTTGTCGAGTAACGATTCAAAGCGCCCCAAGATGTCATGATTGGATTCCGTCCGTGTAACGAACTGGCGGTTGTAGAAACGCATGCAATAGTCAAGTAACAGTTGAATATTCCTTGTTATCAAACGTTTGCTGAGTTTGTCAATCGGGTGTGCCAACTCCAGTTTGATTTTATCCAGACAGTCGAAGATGATTTCTTTTTCTTCTTCCGAAAGGTGGAGTGCTTCGTTCGAGTTGTAAGAGAAAAACGAATACGATTTGATTTCCTGCCCGAGCGACGTCCCTTTTATCAAGTCCGGATGAAACAGGATGCCACGCGCTCTCAGCTTCATGCCGTCCGTGATTTCTGTTTCTGCCACTTGTCCGGGAGCGAAACTGACAATGGTACCCTCTTCGTAGTCATATTTTTGTCGCCCGTAACGAATGTCTCCACATTTGATGTCTTTCAAAAAGAGCGCATAGATGCCATAGTTGATAGTGAAACGCAACGGGTAACGGGTGGATTCGGCAAGGTCGACGACGCTGACCAACGGGTGCAGGGTTTCAAGTCCGAACATTTGATTATATTGGTCGACAGAATTTAGTTGGATAATTTCATATTCTTCCATAATAAAGCCAAGAGTGTTTGTTTGCTACAAATGTAAAAAAATATCCGGAGTGTGCGAATTAAAAATGTATAAACTGTAATTCCATTATTTATCCTTGTGCTAAATTCATTTGTCTTTCGTATAGTTGGATTTGCCCGCCGGGTAATTTGGAGTATCACAACTTACGCACAAGAGCACAAAGTTTTGGTGGCCTATTTTTCGGTGACGGGTACGACAGCAGGTGTCGCAAAAGAGTTGGCACGTGTGTGACGACCGTGCAGCGTTTCTCTTTTTTCTGCCGTCATTTAATAAAAAGGCAAAAAGATCAGGTTATCATCGCACCAGATGGTTAAAATATATATAAATGATTGGAAGCTATTTGGAAAGCGTTATTTTTGTAAATAAAACAGATTGATTTGGCGAGGAGAAAATTAAACTTCTCCTTGCAATTTCAGTCTAAACAGTAGGAATACAAAAAAGAGGAGAAACAAATATGAAACACTTGAAATTAACATCTTTGCTTGCGATGCTTCTGGTGGCATTCACTGCTGTCGGCCAGGAGGAATTCTTTGATGATGTCTATTTCTCTTCTGACAAGAATGATAAAAAGGAGCAAAAGGAAGAGAATGTGATACAACTCCAAGAAGAAAAGAACGTGGAAACACTTTCTTCCACTTATACGACGAGCAATCGGATAGAGACAGTTCTGGATAATGAAGAATGGGATGTCGACGCCTACAACCGTCGTTATGAGGATGAGTACTACGTTGAGGACGAGGATTTGCTCGATGGTGAAGTTTGGGCGGAATATAATGATGATGCTGACACGGTGATTATTAGTTCTGATGACGAACGGCGTTCCGATTTGGAGTACACGGAGCGTATCGTCCGTTATCATTCTCCCAGTAAGATTACAATCACAGGAGCCGACGCTGTAAATCTTTATTTGGACGAGGGTTATTATGCCTATGGGTATGATACGGATTATACAGATGGCAATGTCAACGTAAATATCAACGTAGACATGGGATATGGCGGTTGGTATGATCCTTGGTATTGGAGTTGGTATTACCCGTGGTACTATCGTTGGTACAGCCCTTGGTATTGGAGCAGTTGGTATGATCCTTGGTATTGGGGCCCATCTTGGGGCTTCGGCTGGGGCTGGGGTGGATTCTATGCCGGTTATTGGAGCGGTTTCTACGCAAGGTATTGGCATGGTGGTGGCTATTGGGGGCATCATCATTATTATGCACCGTCGCGCCATCATTACGCATCCGGTCTGCGGACTTCAGGTTCGGGCGGACGGAGCGCAGCTTACCGTTCTTCGGGTTCTCGTAACGCAGTGGCCAACAGTACGCGCTCGGCGGGGAGAAGTAGTGGTTCGCGTTCAGCTACGTCGCTTAGGAGTAGCGATACCCGTTCGTCGGCATCTTCGTTGCGGTCATCGTCCGGCACGAGTGTACGTAGCGGACGGACGTCAACTACCAATAGAAGCAGTGTAAGTGGAAACAGCCGCTCATCGGTTTCTTCGAGTAATCGTACACGTATCACCCGCGAGAATGGGATAACCAATTCGCTCAGTTCCAATTCGTCATCGAGTAGAAGCTCCAGTTCTCGCTCGTTCAACAATTCGTCTAACAATACGACACGTTCGCTTAGTTCATTCGGGACTTCAAGAAGCAGCGGAAGTAGTTCGAGTTTTACACCATCCAATAGTGGAAGTCGTTCGAGCGGCAGTATTAGTGGTGGCGGAAGCTCGGGAGGAGGACGTTCAAGTGGCGGTCGTTCGAGATAAGGAGTTATTTAAGTGTGTAACGAAAGGGAGGACATGATTCTTTGCGTGTCCTCTCATTATAAATGAAATAAGGAACATAATAATATATGAAGAAAAAAGTTTGTTTGGGAGTTGCCATCGTATCGCTCTGGTCGGTCGGTACCGTGTATGCGCAAGGAGAAATAGATGCTTACAAGTTCTCTCAGTCGGAGTTAAGCGGAACAGCCCGTTATATGAGTATGGGAGGAGCATTTGGCGCGTTGGGAGGTGATATTTCTGTTATGGGAGCTAATCCTGCCGGTTTGGGGATTTACCGCAGTTCGGAAATCGTGACAACGTTAAGCGTGTCGTCCGTCAAAACAAACACAAATTGGGAAGGGACGACAATGGGGGAAAGTAAGACGAAATTTAATTTTGACAATATTGCGTATGTGGGTTATTTCCCGACTGGGAACGACGAGGGGTTGGTTGGCTGGAACGTAGGGTTTTCCTATAATCGGGCAATGAGCTTCAATCGTCGTTATCAAATGGGACGAGGGGCCGGTGGCTATTCGTTGTCTGACTATATTGCCGCGATTACGAATCGAGACGGAGCGACGGGAAACGATCTTTTGTCTTCTGATTCTTATGACCCCTATATGAGCCAAAATTGGCTTTCAGTACTTGGGTATGATTCCTATATCATCTCTTCTGCTAATCCGTCTCAGGCAGGAGGCTTTTACAGTTCTTTTGGTGAAAATGATAACCTGTGGGATGTGCAACAAGCTGATTTGTTTGTGCACGAGACAGGTGCTATTGACAAGTATAATTTCTCGTTGGCTACCAATATTTCCAATACGGTTTTTATCGGGGCGACATTGGCCGTAACGGATTTGAACTATCATCTGACCTCTATCTATGATGAAGATTTTGGTTATGGTGAAGGGGAAATAACAAGCGACCATCTGTATTGGGACAATTATTCTTCTGTTGACGGGACGGGATATGCATTTAATTTGGGGGTTATCGTCCGTCCCTGCGATTTGTTGCGCATTGGTGTTGCCTATAATTCACCGACGTGGTATAAGATAACGGATTATCATACGGCAGAAGCCGGTGCTACTATCAACGGTTATGAAGGAGTGCTGGATGTGAATAGCAATGTGTCAACGCCGGGAGGCGCTTATACGGAATATCGTTTGCGCACGTCGGATCGCTGGATTTTCAGTGCAGCTGCCATTATCGGACAGACGGCCCTTATCAGTGTAGACTATGAACTTTCCCGTTATAATTCAATGTACCTTTCCGCTTGGAATGGGTACGATTGGAGCGGTGACGGGTTGTATGACAATGAATATATCAAAGAGGATTTCGGCATCGGCAGCATGCTGAAAGTAGGAGCAGAAATCAAGGTGACACCACAGTTTGCAATCCGTTTTGGGGGAGCTTGGCAAAATACGCCGGTGAAGAGTGGTTTATTGTATAATGAAAGCGACGGCGTAGAGTCTTTGGTCGAGATTTCCACAGCAAGTACGCAGACAGCTTATACGATAAGTCGCAATATAGGTTATGCTACGTTTGGATTGGGATATCGCTTCACTCCGAATTTTTATGCGGATTTGGCGTGTGTTTATCGGATTCAAAAAGAAGATGCCTATCCCTTTTCCAATGTATTCGACGGCAATGGATCGTCACTTGTGGAATCAATTCCGGCCTCGTTAAAGACGAATACGACTAAAGTTGCCCTTACGTTGGGTTATAAGTTTTAAGCGGGAAAAAGATAGCGTTTGTCTCAAAAAATCCCCTGTTCGTACAAAAAAGAGGCGAATAGGGGATTTTTCTTTGAGAAAAAGAAAGAAATATTTGGCTATGTAAAATATTTCTTGTTCTTTTGTCCATGTGAACGAATAACAAAATGTCTAACAATTAAAATTTTATTGCCTATAGCATAACATTACTCGATAAAAACTAAAAATATAGAAGTAATGAAAACGTTGAAAATGATGACTGACGAAAAGTTGGTCGTACTTTATGCAGAAGGTGATAACGCTGCTTTTGATGTTTTGTTGGAGCGCTACAAAAGTAGGTTGTATTCTTATATTTATTTCATTGTCCATAATAAAGATCTCACGGAGGATATTTTCCAAGAGACTTTTATGAAAGTAATCATGACGATTAAACAGGGTCGTTATACGGAAAACGGCAAGTTTAAAGCATGGATTACGCGAATTGCCCATAATTTGATTATTGATAATTACCGTCAGGAACGGAATGAGAATATGGTGTCGAATGATGAGGTCGAAGTGGATTTGTTCAATAACATAAAACTCTGTGATGAGACGATTGAAGACCGCCTTGTGCGTGATCAGGTTTTGGCTGACGTAAAGAAGCTGGTGAAACATTTGCCGGCCAGCCAGCGCGAGGTGCTGGAAATGCGTTATTATCAGGATTTGAGTTTTAAGGAGATTGCTGATATTACGGGGGTAAGTATCAATACGGCATTAGGGCGGATGCGTTATGCCATATTGAATATGCGTCGGATGGCAGAAGAGTACAACATTGAACTGTCAATGGCGTAATCCGCACGCATTTATTTTTTTGTTTATGCAATAAGCAGGCAGGTTGTCCGTTTTAAAGACAGAACAAATTTAAAACGGAATTGCCTATGAAGAGACTTTCTACGCGATGTGTAAATGAAACAGACCGGAATCGGAAAGAAGAGGCAGAGCATGTGCCGTGTCGTCAGACACTTGCTTTTTTAGCTCAATTTGCGCGGGTTTATCATGTAGAACCTGCTTTACGTCCGGAATTTTGTGGTTTGGTTTTGAACTGAAAAATTTAGAGACACGAACTTGGTGGGGTTCGTGTCTTTTTTTATTTTTGCCACACGAATAAGAAAAAGATGAAACATAAAATAGCGCCTTCGTTGTTGTCTGCTGATTTTTTGCATTTGCAAGAAGAGGTGGAGATGATTAATCAGAGTGATGCAGATTGGTTGCATTTAGATATTATGGACGGTGTGTTTGTCCCTAATATCTCTTTCGGTTTTCCTGTCTTGGAAGCGATTAAGCCGATTTGCCGGAAACCGATGGATGTCCACCTGATGATTGTGGAACCGCAGAAATTTATTCGGGGAGTGGCTGCTACGGGAGCTTACATGATGAATGTGCATTATGAAGCCTGCACGCATCTGCACCGGACGGTTGCTGCCATCAAGGAAGCCGGAATGAAAGCAGGCGTAACGTTGAATCCGCATACGCCCATCTCGCTGCTGGAAGACATCTTGCAGGATGTGGATATGGTGTTGCTCATGTCCGTTAATCCGGGATATGGCGGACAGCGGTTTATCGAACATTCGGTGGAGAAAACAGCCCGTTTGAAGGATATGATATTGGCAAAAGGATTGGATACGTTGATTGAAGTCGATGGGGGAGTGAATTTGCAGACGGCGCGTCGGTTGCTGGATGTCGGTGCGGATGTTTTGGTGGCTGGCAGTTTCGTTTTTTGCGCTGCCGACCCGATTCAAACGATTCAGGAGCTGAAAAATTTGTAAGCCGACCTGATTGGGCTCCGATGTGGAGCTGATTTCATTTATTCCAAACAAAACCCCATACTATGATTCAAGATTTACAAATGCGTCCGTTTGTCCGCCCGTTATTGATATGGGTAGGAGGGATTATATGGCAAGTGTTTTTCCCGGTTCCTTCTTTTGTGATAGGTTGTCTGCTTTTTGTGGTAGGGGGTGTATTGCTCTTCTCTATGGGGGTGGCAGGCAAAAACGTGCGCTTTGTGTTTCATGCGCGGTGGCTTTGGGGAGCTGTGTTTGTTTCGCTTTTGTTATTTCTTTCCATTCAGAAAACCGCTTATTCGCAGTGGAAAGAAGTATCGGCAATTGTGCCGGTTTGCGTGACGCAGTTTGCTAAAGAAGCTCAGCAGCATTTGTTGGCGCCGGTAGACAAACTGCGTTTGACCGGCGAAGAGAAATCTGTCTTGGCTACTCTCACGTTAGGAGCGCGTGAATGGATGGACCGGGATGTCAGGGAGCGTTTCTCGGTAACCGGTGTGGCACATATTCTTTCCGTAAGCGGCTTTCATGTTGCAATCGTTTCTTCTTTCCTTGCATTTTTGCTCTCTTTTCTTCCGCGAACTGGATGGGGAGATGGGGTGCGTTATGTTTTGTCTGTCATATCGTTGTGGTTCTTTGTGTTTATGACCGGGTTGGAAGCGGCTTCTATACGTTCGGCCTTGATGCTGACGTTATATCTGACTGGTAGTCGATTAAAGCGGCCGACTGACCGCTACAATATCTGGGCTGCATCTGCCTTTTGCATGTTGACATACGAGCCTTTTTACCTTTTCGACATTGGTTTTCAGCTAAGTTATTTGGCAGTCTGGTCGATTCTCTATTTTCAACCTCGTATGCAGGGATGGTTTCCGGCACGGAACCCTTTTTTCAAAATGATAGGGGATGGCATTACGGTGACGCTCGCTGCGCAGGCGGGGACGACTTTTCTGTGTCTTTATTACTTCGGTCAATTTTCTACAGTCTTCTTATTGACCAATTTGCCCCTTGCTTTTCTTTCTTCTTTGTTGATTCCGATAGGTTTGCTATGGATGTTATTGCCGGAATGGCTGCCCGGCTATCCTGTTTTGCAACTTGCAGTCGAGGGATTGACCCGTGCCCTCTTCGGCGTGGTCGATGCATTCAGCAACGTGCCCGGTGCATCGCTGAATATGGCATTTGACGAATTTGATTTGGTTGCAGCATACGGCGCAATGGCTTTCGGTATGTTGTATTTTCGCGATGGCCGAAAGATTTGGCTTTTCCTCTTGTTGCTTATATTGCTGGCGATATCGGTAAGACGGTTAATTCATCTTTTTATTTAGAGTTTCTTTTTCAATGTGAAGAAGAATGTCATGCCATTTCCGATGCCGCTTTTGCAGGATATTTGTCCTTTGTGGAAGTTTACGGCGTTCTTGACGATGGAAAGACCGAGTCCGGTGCCGCCCATTTTGCGGCTACGGCCTTTATCCACGCGGTAAAAACGCTCGAAGATGCGGTTGACATGCTCGTCCGAGACGCCGATGCCGTTGTCGGAGAAGCTGAAGTAGTAAAATTTCGGGTCTTCCTTGTAGCAACTTACTGTAATGTGGATTCCCTTGCCGGCATACGCTATCGCATTGTCATAAAGGTTGCGGAAAATAGAGTAAAGGAGCGAGTGGTTGCCATGTATCGTCGGATTGCCGGGTAGGATGATTTCCGTCGTGATGTGACGCTCTTCAATTTCTTTCGAACACTCTTTATCGATTTCACTGATCAGTTTGGGGATGTTGATATCTGATAACTCAAACATTTCAGAGGCTTCGTCGAGATGGTTCAGCACCGAAATGTCGCGTACAAGCCCGGTCAGTCGTGTGCTCTGCGAATAGCAGCGCTCGAGGAAGAAGCGGCGTTTTTCTTCCGGCAGTTCCGAGTTCTCGATGATGGTTTCCAGATAGCCTTGAATGCTGCTGACGGGCGTTTTTAGTTCGTGCGCGACGTTTTGCGTCAGCTGGCGTTTGATGCGGCTTTTTTCTTCTTGCTCAGAGATGTCGTTGATAGACAGTTCGTAGCTATTATCAAGGAAAAGGATGCACTCGACGAGGAATATCTTTCCGTTTTTGTCAATCGTGACCGATTCGCGCAAGACCTTGCGTTTCCGGTTTGGATTGGGGATGTTGCGGTTCAAGAAGTCGCGTATCGATTCCAACTCGGGGATGTCGATAACATCTTCCGACTGTCTGATTTGTGTATCCGATATTACATTGGTGAATTGTACGAAAAGAATATTTGATAAGATTTCGCGTCCTTCGGGTGTGAACATGGCGAAACCTTCTTTTGCATATTGGAAATGCTTGATGAGCTTTTCGCGTTCCATCGACAGTTCGTTCTTCGCTTTTTGCTGGCGATGATAAAGTGAGACGATGTTCTGTGAGATGTCGCCCAGTTCGTCGTTAGGGAAAGCGTATTCACTTTCTGGTGGAATGCGTTCTTTTTCGACGTTCAGTGCGAAATCGCGCAGTTTGGAAATTGTTCGCCCGATGCTGAATGTGAAACGCGAAAGGACAAAGAAGAAAATCAACGTCATCACAGCCATGAAGTAGATGAAGTCTTTGTTTATTGTCATTACACGCTGTGTATAAGGATCCCACGGAAGGGCAGACCGGTAAATATAACCGCCGATGTTTGTGGCAGCATAGAAATAACGTTTACCGGTCGATGCAGACTTGCGGATGGCGAATCCTTCATTTTTGAGACGTGCTTTGCGTACCTCTATACGGTCGTTATGGTTATTCAATTCATCGGCATCACTGTTGTCAAACAATACGTTACCGTCTGTGTCAATAATGGTAACCCGCAAATCTTTTTGCGGAATTTCGTTGATGAAACGGGTGACAGCTTCCCTTTGGTCGGTTGTCTTGGTGGTCCGATGGAAAAGCTGATAATTATAGTTACCAAGTATGCTGCTCAGTTTTTCTTGATTAAATTCCCGTTCCCGTTGATATTGGAACAGCAGGAAACAAACCGTGAATCCTAAAAACATGGCGAAAATCGACCAAAATAGCCGTTGGTGGAAAGGAATGCGATTCTTTGTTGCCGATTCGATTGTAACCATTTTCTTTCTTTTAACCTTCGAAACAATATCCGAAACCAAGCCGTGTGACAATATTCTTCCCGTAAGGCCCTATTTTCTTGCGCAGCCGGGTGATATTTACGTCGATGGTGCGGTCTAACACGTACACCTCGTCTTTCCAAATGCGGGAAAGGATTTCTTCACGTGAGAAAACATTCCCTTTGTTTTCCAGAAGGAGACGGAGTATTTCGAATTCCTTTTTGGTAAGTGGAACCGGTTGCCCGTCAATGGTGGCTTTGATACGTTTGATGTCGAGCGAAAGGGTTTCATACTCGAGGAGGTCGTTATCCTGTTGCTTTTCTTTGTCTGTTGTCCGGCGTAAGACTGCTTTTACGCGAGCGATAACTTGCCGGATAGAAAAGGGTTTGGAAATGTAATCGTCTGCTCCGAGATTAAAGCCTGTCAGCATATCATTTTCTGTATCCTTAGCGGTAAGGAAAATGATGGGAATATTGGCTGTTTTTTCGTTTTTCCGCAAAATGCTGGCCATTTTAAAACCTGACATTTCGCCCATCATGACATCAAGAAGCAGGAGTTGATAGGAAGTAAGATTCATTTTTAACGCCTCTTCCGCACTATAAGCAGTATCTACTTCAAAACCTTCTGTTTCAAGGTTGAATTTTAGAATCTCACATAAATCCTCTTCGTCGTCTACGACAAGAATTTTAGGTATGTTCATAAGCCTGTATATATTGTTTCTTTGTTAATAGCTTGTTTGGATACGCAAACATTTTGTCATTTGCAAAGGTCGTGGTTTGTTGTTTCGCTCAAATGAAATAGGTGTTACATTTTTGTTTCACCGGCCAATCAGATTGCGACATCCTGCCATTTCCCGTTAATGAGTTCGCGTGTGGAGCGAAATCCGATTGCTTGCAACGTTTGGAAAGCTTCTTCCCGTCCGTCGTTGACAAGGTCCGGATAGTGGCAATCCGAGTTGACCATCACCGGGATTTTTAATTCGCACAGTCGGTGCAGGTAACTTATATGGGGATAAAGTTCCCGTTTCTTTTGCAAATTCTTCGTGTTAACCTCGACCATTAACCCTTTTTCTGCAATTAAATGCAGACACTCTTCGAACGGCTTCCGATACCAATCCGCATGTAAATCAAATCCGTTACATTTTTGTCCGTTCATGTAGATTTTGTCGATATGGCCGACGATATCAATACTACCGGCTTCTATCATTTGCCGGATGGAAGTAAAATAGTGGGCGACAAGTTTGCGGATGTTGCCGTCATAATGTTGTTTGATTGCTTGTTGGTAGGTTTCGAGAGCACCATCAATACATACCATGTTTTTTTCAGCAAGCGGTAAGGCGATTGGGAGAAAATGAACAGAGCCGATGCGGTAATCAAGGGGCAACTGGCGAAAATAGGGAATCGAAGCGTTGTAAGTCTCATCCAAATAATCGATTTCCAATCCGACATAAATTTCTAATTGCCCGCTATACTTCTTTTTCAAGCGATCGATTTCGGCAAGATATTCCGGCATGTCGTCTTTTGACATGTTCCAATTGGTTTCGAACGGGAGCGGCGAATGGGATGAAAAACCGTATGCCCGAAACTTATGCGCAAGGGCAAAACGGATGAAATTTTCCGGTGTGCTTCGCCCGTCGCAAAAAATACAATGACTATGGTAGTTACAGAGTTGCATGAGATATGATAAGAATAAAGGCTATACCTAAACAATGATTGTTTAAGCATAGCCTTTTGAAAGTGGGTTGTTTTTTATTTGATTACGTTCAACTCTTTTCCGACTTTGATGAATGCGGCAATAGCCTTATCCAAGTGCTCTTTTTCATGTCCGGCAGAAAGTTGGACGCGGATGCGTGCCTGTCCTTTCGGGACAACCGGATAATAGAAGCCTGTTACGTAAATACCTTCTTCTTGCATTTTGGCAGCAAAGTCTTGCGACAATTTGGCGTCATACAACATGACTGCGCAGATGGCAGACTGAGTTGGTTTGATGTCGAATCCGGCAGCTAACATTTTGTTGCGGAAGTAGTTGACGTTTTCCATCAACTTTGTATGGAGGGCATCGCTCTCTTTCAACATCTTGAACATTTCCAGACTGGCTCCGACAATAGCCGGTGCGACAGAGTTGGAGAATAGGTAAGGACGTGAACGTTGCCGCAACATGTCGATGATTTCTTTCCGTCCGGTCGTAAATCCACCCATTGCACCGCCGAATGCTTTACCCAGCGTACCGGTGAAGATGTCAATCCGTCCGTAACAGTTGAATTGTTCCGCCACGCCGTGTCCGGTTGCGCCGACAACACCTGCCGAGTGTGATTCGTCGACCATGACCAGCGCGTCATATTTCTCTGCCAAATCGCAAATCTTGTCCAATGGAGCGACATTCCCGTCCATCGAGAATACTCCGTCGGTAGCGATGATGCGGAAACGTTGGGCCTGTGCTTCTTGCAGGCAACGTTCGAGGTCGGCCATGTCGGCATTGGCATACCGATAACGTTTGGCTTTACACAAACGTACGCCGTCAATGATAGATGCGTGGTTGAGTGCATCGGAAATGATGGCATCTTCGTCTGTGAATAGCGGTTCAAACAGACCGCCGTTGGCATCGAAGCAGGCGGCATACAGGATGGTGTCTTCTGTCTTGAAATAGTCGGAAATGGCTGCTTCCAACTGTTTGTGCAAATCTTGTGTCCCGCAGATGAAACGGACGGACGACATACCGTATCCGTGCGTGTCCATTGCCTCTTTGGCCGCTTTAATCAGGCGGATGTTGTCTGCTAAGCCTAAATAATTGTTCGCACAAAAGTTTAAAACGTCTGTTCCTGCGTTTACTTTGATGTCGGCTCTTTGGGGCGTAGTGATGATGCGCTCGTTTTTATACAATCCGGCATTTTGAATGTCTGCTAATTCCTTTGTCAGGGAATCTTTTAGTTTACCGTACATACTCTTTTTTTGTTAGTGTTTATATTGGCAAAGGTCACATTTTTTTTGCACATATAAGGCAAAAAATACAGGAATTTCATACAAGGCGTTTTTATTCTCTCTACCTTTGTCTCGGAAAACTTAAAAAAAAGCATTAAACGCAATGAAAAATGTATTGGTAATTGGTTCTACGGGTCAGATAGGATCCGAATTGACCATGAAATTGAGAGAGCTTTACAGTGGTAATATTGTAGCAGGTTATATTCCGGGAGCAGAGCCTAAAGGGGCTTTGTTGGAATCAGGGCCTTCTGCCATTGTCGATATTACGAATGAACAACAAATTGCAGAAACCGTATCGAAGTACAAAATAGATACGATTTATAATTTGGCGGCATTGTTGTCTGCTGTAGCTGAAGCGAAACCGCAGTTGGCTTGGAAAATCGGTATGGGCGGTTTGTTCAACGTGCTGGAGGTCGCACGCGAGATGCATTGTGCCGTGTTTACACCAAGCTCAATCGGAGTGTTCGGTAATAATACGCCGAAAGACAAGACGCCGCAGGATACGATTCGGAATCCGCGTACCATGTATGGAGTGACGAAGGTGTCCGGCGAGTTGTTGAGCGATTATTATTTCATTCGTTTTGGCGTCGATACCCGTTCGGTTCGTTTTCCGGGACTGATTTCGTATGAGACGCCTCCGGGAGGTGGAACGACAGACTATGCCGTAGACATTTATTATTCGGCAGCAAAAGGTGAAAAGTTTGTTTGCCCGATTAAAGCCGGAACATTCATGGACATGATGTATATGCCGGACGCATTGCGTGCTGCCATCGAAATTATGGAGGCGGATGCGACGAAGTTCGTACATCGTAATTCGTTCAACATTGCTTCCATGAGTTTCGATCCGGAAATCATTTATAACAACATCAAGAAATACGTTCCCGATTTCCAGATGAAATATGATGTCGACCCGCTGCGTCAGGCCATTGCCGAGTCGTGGCCCAATTCTTTGGACGACACCTGTGCGCGTGAAGAATGGGGATGGAAACCGGAGTATGATTTGGATTCAATGACGCAAGACATGCTTGCTAAGTTGAAAGAACGTTTCAAAAAGTAAGAATAAAGAGCAAAAGAGGCTCTTGTGAGTTAAACATAGTTAAATAGGCTCATTTTTATGGATTAAGATTATGTTGTATAACATAAAATCTCGATATTTGCATCGTGTTTTTCATGGTATTAGATTTAAGGTTAACAACAAAGATTGGCTGTCTGTGAAGATGGCCTTTTTTTATGTCTGTTTCTGTCATGTTCTGCTTTGAAAGGGAGGGAGATAATCATTTTTTTGTTTGAACACCGAAAAGCCACTCGGATCCTCGCGGACGGGAGTGGCTTCTTAAATATGAATGTTCTTTTGGAATAAAAGAATAGGGAACGTTCCATTCATATTATGGTACTCTATAGCGTATGTTATATATGTGTTAAGGTAAGCCGTTAAAAAAGGCGTGCAGCTGTTGTCCCTTTACCAATCCTGAAGGTATCCCCATACCTCGTACTACTGATAATGTACAACAGCCCACGCCTCCCTTATGTAAAAAAAGAAAACGCGGACATTTTGTTGAACATTACCTCAGAGTACCATACAAGCTTAGGGATGTTTTCAGGATTGAGGCAATATTTTCACAAAAAGCCTTTTTGATGTCAAGGCTGTATGTCCAACGCTTTGGCTTCCTAACCATTGACTCCTATCTTTCTCGCAAAGATAGCATTTATTGTGATAATCTGAAATTTAAATGAATTTTCTTTTTCCTGTGATTCTATTTTCAGGAAATACCTTTTGTGTATTCTGTTTTTGCTGGAGCTTAAGTCTGTTTACTTTGTGTGTAACATTTTTATATTCATAAAGAGCTGGAAAGCCCGGAAAAAGAGGATAAATGGAGTGGGTGTTTTTATATGTTAACATTTTCTCGATTTTGTATGAAGCTGTTTTTAAAACTATGTCACAGAGGATTTTGCGCTAAATAGAGTCAAGTATGTGGAATTTTCAAGGGAAAGTTTGTGTTGTATAACATAATGTTTATATATTCGTATCGTGTTTTTCATGGTATTAGATTTAAGGTTAACAATGAAGATTGGCAGTCTGTGAAGATGGCTTTTTTCTTTATATAGATTTGTGTTTACACAATGCTCAGGAAGAATATTTTCCCCTTTTTTATTCCCATAATAAACTGATGTTTAATAAAACTGAGAAAGATGTAACTTGCTTACATCCTTGAAACTACTTGTTTTATCGGAGTGGCGGCTGTATTTTTGCCGTGTCGATAGACGTATTTGTCTATTGATTGTGTTGTTTAAAAAAATATTGGAAGATGAAACAGATTGAAGTAATTGCAAAAGCTGAAAATTTCAGTGCTGCCAATTTGGGCAAGATGAGCGAACTGGGTGATTATGTTTTAGAGTTGGGGCCGGGTGTACAGATTCCCGGTAAGGTTTTTGGTGGTGCCGTTGTTGGTGCGACTGGTGCGGAGTTCTCGTTCCAGCAATTCATGCCCGGAACGGAAACCGGATTTCTTCATACGCATAAGAATCATGAGGAGCTTTATTTCTTCCTTTCCGGTAAAGGCGAATTTCAGGTGGATGGTCAGGTCTTCAACGTGGAAGAGGGGAGTGTCGTACGGGTTGCTCCGGCGGGTAAACGTTCCGTGCGGAATAACGGGGCGGAACCGCTGATTATGTTGTGTATGCAATATTGTGGCAATACCTTCACGCAAGAAGATGCTGCGGATGGGGATATTTTGAAAGACCCTGTACAGTGGTAACGAAGTATCGAGGAATAGACGAAGGGGGTGCATAAAACGCAGTATGCATCCCCTTTTTTTCTGTTTGAGCCTTTGCCGGAGGAGAAAAGTCAGGAAACTTGTAGCATAGAGCATATAAAAATGTTACCTTTGTTCGTGTTAAATCCATACGAAAATGATACAGAACGAGAGAGAAATACGCCATGAGCATGTGTTACAAGCTGTTCGCCAAATGATGACAGCTGCTCGTACGGCTCCAAAAGGAAAAGGAATAGATATCATAGAAATCGCAATGGTTACGGATGAAGAAATCAAACGGCTGTCTGAGAAAATGGTCGCCATTTCGGAGGAGACCGGTTTGAAATTCTTTTTGCGTGATGCCGAAAATATTTTGCAGGCAGAGGCACTTTTGATTGTCGGGACACGTCAGCAGGTACAGGGATTGAACTGTGGGCATTGCGGTTTCCCGACGTGCGCGGGAAAACCGGCTGCAACACCTTGTGCGCTGAATACGGTCGATGTCGGGATTGCCGTAGGTTCTGCCTGTGCGACGGCGGCAGACCTCCGGTTGGATACGCGTATCATGTTTAGTGCCGGTCTTGCGGCTCAGCAGTTGAAGATGTTAGGCGATTGTACCTGCGTGATGGCGATTCCGGTGAGTGCCTCTTCCAAGAATCCGTTTTTTGACCGGAAGCCGAAAACAGCGTGAGTGCAGGCGGAACCTTTAAACAGATTACTTCAATGACAAATCCGATTACATGGCTGTCGAAGCACTCGCCGGCGTTATTATATGGATACAAGGGCGCCGGCGAGTGCTTGGCGACACCATTGAGTTAATATTTGTATTCAAAAAACGGAAGATGAAAACAAAAACAGTATATGTTTGCTCCGACTGCGGGGCGGAATCGCCGAAGTGGATTGGCAAATGCCCGTCGTGCGGCGCGTGGAACACCTATGTGGAGGAGATTGTGTCGAAAGAGTCTTCGGTGAAACGTTCACTCTTTGAAACTGCCGAAAAAGGCAAGGCGCGCCCCGTTCTGCTTCGCGACATCACGGCGATGGAAGAGACGCGCATCGATTTGTGCGACGGCGAGCTGAACCGCGTCTTGGGGGGCGGGCTGGTGAAGGGTTCGCTTGTTTTGATAGGGGGAGAGCCGGGTATCGGTAAATCGACGCTGGTGTTGCAGACAGTGCTGCGCCTTACGGGCATCCGTACGCTCTACGTCTCGGGCGAGGAGAGCAGCCGGCAGCTCAAACTCAGGGCCGACCGGCTGGCACACGACAATCCGGATTGTTACATCCTGTGCGAAACACGTCTGGAAGAAATTTTCGTGCAAGCGAAGAATTTGCAACCGAATCTTTTGGTTATTGATTCGATACAGACCATTTTTACCGAAATGGTTGAGTCTTCGCCGGGCAGCGTCTCGCAGGTGCGTGAATGCAGCGCGGCTATCTTGAAGTTTGCCAAAGAAAGCGGCATCCCGGTTCTTCTGATTGGGCATATCAACAAGGAGGGAAGCATCGCCGGGCCGAAGGTGTTGGAGCACATAGTCGACACGGTTTTGCAGTTCGAGGGCGACCAGCATTACATGTACCGCATCCTCCGGAGTATCAAAAACCGCTTCGGGAGTACGGCGGAGTTGGGTATCTATGAAATGCGGCAGGAGGGGCTGCGCGAGGTGAGCAATCCGTCCGAATTGCTGCTTACACAAAACCACGAGGGGCTGAGCGGCGTGGCGATTGCGGCTGCCATCGAGGGGATTCGTCCTTTCCTGATAGAAACGCAGGCATTGGTCAGCTCGGCTGTCTATGGGACGCCACAGCGCAGCGCGACAGGGTTCGACCTTCGGCGGATGAACATGCTGCTTGCCGTTTTGGAAAAGCGGGCAGGCTTCAAGTTGGTGCAGAAAGATGTGTTCCTCAACATTGCCGGTGGTCTTCGCGTGAACGACCCGGCTACGGATGTGGCGGTTATCAGCGCCGTCCTCTCGTCGAGCCTCGACATCGCGATTGAGCCGGGCGTCTGCATGGCGGGCGAAGTTGGCTTGTCCGGAGAGATTCGTCCGGTGAACCGCATCGAACAGCGGATTATGGAGGCTGCCAAGTTGGGATTTACCCGGATATTGGTTCCACATGGGAATTTGAAAGGATTCGATAGGGATATGTGTAAGATTGAAATCATTCAGGTTCGCAAAGTGGAAGAAGCATTTCGGCAATTATTTGGCTGAAAGAGCATGTAAAGGGGAATTTATGATACGAGAATTACAACTGCGCATATTGCCGGAAGAAGCTGTTAATGAACAGTCGTTGAAACGGGTTGCAGCTCGTGAAACAGGAAATTCGGTATCGCAAATTTGGGCGGTCAGGGTCTTAAAACGTTCGGTGGATGCCCGTCAGCGCGTCATCTTTATCAATCTCAAACTACGTGTTTTCATCAATGAGGAACCGGATGAACCGGAATTCCCTTCAGTGGTCTATCCGGATGTGTCGAAAGGGAAGGCTGTCATTATTGTAGGGGCTGGACCGGGCGGCCTGTTTGCTGCGTTGCGTTTGATAGAGTTGGGCGTATGCCCGGTGGTGCTCGAACGAGGGAAGAACGTGCGCGAGCGAAAACGGGATATTGCACTGATTAGTCGCGAGCACTGCGTGAACAGCGAATCCAATTACAGTTTCGGTGAAGGGGGAGCCGGCGCTTATTCCGACGGGAAGCTGTACACGCGGAGCAAGAAGCGAGGCTCTGTCGAGAAGATATTGCAGGTCTTTTGCCAGTTTGGAGCCAGTACCTCCATCCTTTCGGACGCTCATCCGCACATCGGGACGGATAAGTTGCCGCGTGTCATCGAGCAGATGCGCGAACAGATTATTCGTTCGGGCGGCAAAGTGCATTTCGAGACCCGCATGGATGCGCTGCTTATCCGCAATGGCGACGAGGTCGTGGGCGTGGAAACGCATGACGGGACGCAGTTTTACGGCCCGGTTATTCTGGCAACAGGACATTCGGCGCGCGATGTTTATCGATATCTCTATGCCAAACAGATTCCGATTGAAGCCAAAGGAATCGCCGTCGGCGTGCGTTTGGAGCACCCGCAACGGCTAATCGACCAAATCCAATATCACTGGAAAGAGGGGCGTGGCGATTATTTGCCGGCAGCCGAGTACAGTTTTGTCACGCAGGTGGCCGGGCGTGGGGTCTATTCCTTCTGCATGTGTCCGGGAGGTTTTGTCGTTCCGGCGGCAAGCGGGCCCCGTCAGGTGGTTGTCAACGGCATGTCTCCATCCAATCGGGGTTCGCGTTGGGCGAATTCGGGGATGGTGGTAGAAATTCATCCGGAGGATTGCCAATCTTTATTTTCGCCGGAGATGCGGAATATGGAAAGCGACATCGTATTGGATTCACCGTTAGCTCTAATGGCTTTTCAAGAGAAGTTGGAAGAGTTGTGTTGGTTGAATGGCGGGATGAAGCAAACGGCGCCGGCCCAGCGAATGTTTGATTTTGTCCAGAAAAAGAATTCTTCGACGCTTCCCGTTTCTTCTTATACGCCGGGACTGTTGGCTTCGCCGTTGCATTTCTGGATGCCTGCTTTTATTGTGGATCGTTTGCGGGAGGGATTTCGTTATTTCGGAAAAGTTTCCAAAGGCTTTCTGACGAATGAAGCCGTGATGATAGGTGTCGAGACGCGCACTTCTGCTCCCGTCCGCATCTTGCGCGACCGGGAAACTTGCCAGCATGTCACGCTGAAAGGGCTTTTTCCTTGTGGCGAAGGAGCCGGTTATGCTGGTGGAATCGTCTCGGCAGCCATTGACGGGGAACGGTGCGCGGAGAATGCGGCGGAATGGTTGGAAAGGTAATTAGTAAAAAATGTATGCGTATTCACTTACTTTTGACTATAACTTTTGAAGTTCTAAACCCACTCATTGCAAGTGGGTTTATTGTTATTTATGC
>CAYXIX010000002.1:0-17281 GCA_964465405.1 uncultured Parabacteroides sp.
TTTTTTTATGGGGAAAAAACCTATCTTTGCGTCATGAAAATATTCCTCTACATAATAGCCTTTTGGATGGGAGTGTGCTTCTTTGCGTCAGACTGGTTGCAAGAGCATTGCGATGTGGGCGATGTGCCGACGCAGAAAGAGATACTTGTGAGGGAAAACAGCCGGACGGATATGGCGCATAAGCTGGAAGCCCTGAGTTGCGAATTGACGAGGAGCAAGTGTCTGACACCTCGCCGGGTCGTGCAGAGTGTAAACACGTCAGTCAATGTCCGTTTCCTAAAGATATTAGAAAAGACGATTCAATATATCCGCTTGAAAGAGGTTAATCTTTTACGGAAAGTTTCTGAAGGAGTAACGATAGCTGAAACCATAAATGTTTCTACTCTTCTTTGCCGCAGAGGATATCATGTGTATGGACTGCGGAAAATAATCATTTGATTTTTTGTGTGTGAGGAAAATTGTGTCTTTATGGAACGCTGTTTCATGAAGCCTTTCTGTGTGTGCTTTTTATTCACACTAAATCAACGGTATGTTGTAAAAGTAATGTTTAACCCAAATAAAGATAAAAATGAAAATTAATAAAGATTTAGTGGATGCAACCTTAATGTTGTCATTCATTATTTTGGTGCTGGTCGGAACGACTGATATTGCAGATATGGTGATAAAACGGTCAGTAATGGCGGTACTTGCCGTTATATGCGTAGCAATGGTTGTTTTACGGGTGATTTATGCGCGCCAGACACAAGCAGATGAACAAATAGAGGATGCAAAAGAATGATTTTGGTACTCTATAATCCTAATTGAGAATGTCTTATATGCTTCCTGTTGCTTACTTCGGGGTGATCTCGAGGTTTTCCGAGATACGTTTTTCTGCCTATAAAACAACTTGCTGTTTACTTGGTTACGGTAAAATGATTTTGCCGAGGCAACAGGAAGCAAGACATTCTTTTATTTATTGTGCCATTAGGTATTGTTTGAATTCCTCAAAATCGTTGCTGAGTTCTACGCTCTGTTTTTTCCCCTTCATGAAAGACTTCAATGTAGCCGGGATTTCGATTTCTGTCCCTAATATGGCATCGATTGTCCCCTTAAATTTTGCAGGATGCGCGGTTTCTAAGAATAAACCCGTTTCGTCTGAAGCCAACGAGTCTGCTAATGCCTGATATCCGCAAGCCCCATGCGGGTCTAACAAATACCCTGTTTTTGTATAGGTCTGTTTGATGATTTTCGCAATCTCTTCATCTGTGAATCGCGTTCCGCTTATCTGTTTACATATTTCAGTATAGGGATTTCCTCTTTTGCCAAATAAATCTATGATGCGGGCGAAATTGCTTGGATTGCCTACATCCATAGCATTTGCGATTGTTTGTATGGATGGACGAGGTTGGTATATGCCGGTGTGCAGGTATTCCAGAAACACATCGTTCCGGTTGTTAGCGGCAATGAAATGTTTGACCGGAAGCCCCATCCAGTAGGCAAATAGGCCGGCTGTAATATTCCCGAAATTCCCGCTTGGCACAGCGATGACCAGTTTGTCTGCTTCCCCTATCCGGTCTAATTGGGCATAGGCATTGAAATAATAGAATGATTGGGGAAGGAAGCGAGCGATGTTGATGGAATTGGCAGAAGTCAGTTTCATCTGTTGGTTTAGTTCTTTGTTTATGAATGCCGATTTTACTAAGGCCTGACAATCATCAAAATTACCGTCGATTTCCAGGGCGGTAATGTTTTGCCCGAGTGTGGTAAATTGGCATTCTTGTATGGGACTGACTTTCCCTTTCGGATAAAGCACATATACGTGGATGCCCGGTACTCCTAAAAAGCCATTGGCAACGGCGCTCCCTGTATCTCCGGAGGTCGCGACCAAGACATTTACCTCTTTTAATCCCTCTTTTTGTATGAAATATCCCAATAATCGGGCCATAAAACGGGCTCCTACGTCTTTAAACGCAAGCGTCGGTCCGTGAAAAAGCTCCAAACTGTAGATATTGTCGTGAACATGGACGACAGGAGTTTCGAATGAGAGTGTGTCCTTGACAATCTGGTCGAGAATGTTCGGTTCAATATCTTCTCCAAAGAAAGCGTGTGCGACCAGACAAGCAATTTCATGGAAAGAAAGGTCTTTTAAGCGGGAGATTGTATCAGAGTCAAACACAGGAATATGCGTAGGCATGTAAAGACCTTTGTCGCCTGCAAGACCTTTGACGACGGCTTCTTCGAGTGAGGCAAGAGGAGCCTGTTTATTTGTACTGTAATAATTCATAATAACGCTTTTATAAATTCATTTTTCTCTAAGATGCCATATTTACCTTGCACAACGGAAAACTCATCAAACCGAGTTACAGCATCAGGAGTTTCTCCCGGCTTGTAGATTAAAAAAGGAACAGGAGTACGGGTGTGCGTACGGATTGCGCAAGGTGTTGGATGGTCTGGCAGAACGGCAATGGCTACCGGTTCGTCCCATGTTTGTAATTCTTCGAAAATAGGGCCAATCGCTCGTTTGTCCAAATCCTCGATTGTCCTTATTTTGAGCGCGACATCTCCTTCATGTCCGGCTTCGTCGCTTGCTTCGATATGGAGATAAACAAAATCATCTGTCCGTAATGCTTCGATGGCAGCTTTTGCCTTTCCCTCGTAGTTCGTGTCATAAAGTCCGGTCGCTCCTTCCACGTTGATGATGCGCAGTCCGGCATAAACGCCTATCCCCCGTATCAAATCGACGGCGGAGATGACAGAACCATGTTTGAATCCATACATTTTTTGCATGGTCTGCATGGCCGGACGATATCCCGGAGACCATGGCCAGATACTATTTGCCGGATCTTTCCCTTCTGCAATACGTTTCTGGTTGATTGGGTGGGTTTGCAATATCTGCTGAGACTTTAGAATCAGATTGTTCAGCAAATCTGCGGTATCCTGTGCTTCTGGAACTTCTGCATGAATCATGGACGGGCGGAAAGGTTGAAGAGGGATGTCATGGGGAGGGGTACAATCTAATCGTTTATCGCCTCCTTTGACAACGAGTAGATGCCGGTATGATACACCGGTAAAGAAGTGGATTCGTTCCGACCCTAATTCCTCATTCAAGAAATGGATTAATTCATCTGCTTCCTGAGTCGAGATATGACCTGCTGAGTGATTCTTCAGAACATCTCCTTCCACACAAACCAGATTACACCGCATCGCCATTTCCCCCTGTTTCAGATCATACCCGATACTGGCTGCTTCTAATACTCCTCTGCCTTCATACACGGCCGGCAAATCATAACCAAGTACAGACATATTGGCCACCTCGCTTCCTGGATGAAAACCATCAGCCACTGTTTTTAGTCGACCGGTTACACCCCATTCGGTTAATTTGTCCATATAAGGAGTATGCGCACACTGAAGAGGCGTTTTTCCACCTAAAGCCGCTATTGGCTCATCAGCCATCCCATCTCCAAGTATAATGATACTTTTCATAAAGAAAACTTTTTATCGTGTAAATTCATCGGATATTCGCAATCGATATAATATCTGCGAAGACACCGGCAGCTGTCACATCCGCACCGGCTCCATAGCCTTTGATAATCATCGGATATTCATGATAGCGTTCGGTTGAAATCATGATAATGTTGTTGCTTCCTTCTAATTCATAAAAAGGATGATGAGAATCCACCTCCCGCAGACCTACTGCACAATGGCCATTTTCCATTTGAGCAACGAAACGGAGGCGTTTGTGTTGTGCCTCAAGTTCTTGTCTCTTTTTCTCAAACTGGATGTCAAGTTCTTGAATATGTTGCCAGAAATCATTTAAAGACCCTTCAAAATATTGGGTAGGGATGAAAAGGTCACATTTTACATCTTCTTGTTCAACGATATAACCCGCTTCGCGCGCTAAAATGACCAGCTTTCGTACAACATCTTTTCCGCTTAAATCGATACGTGGGTCTGGTTCGGAATATCCTTCTTCTTTGGCCATCAAAATGGCTTTGCTGAAAGGAATATGCGCGCTTAATGTGTTGAAGATGAAATTCAATGTTCCGGAGAGAACGGCCTCTAATTTGAGTATGTGGTCACCACTGTTAATCAAGTCATTCATTGTGTTGATAATGGGTAATCCCGCTCCCACATTCGTTTCAAACAGAAACTTTACGCCGCGATGACGTGCTGTTTCTTTCAGTTTGATATAGTTGCCATACGAAGAAGAGGCTGCTATCTTGTTGGCTGCAACAACCGAAACGTTATGGTTTAACAATGTCTCATAGATATTGGAAATAGACTCATTTGCAGTACAGTCCACAAAGACAGAATTGAAGATATTCATCTTTAGAATTTCTTCTTTTAAATGTTCCGGAGAGCTGTTTTCGCCATTTTCCTTTAATTCGTTGATACATGTTTCAAGGTTAAGTCCTTTTCGGCAGAAAAGGGCATGTGTGCTATTGGCAACTCCTACCACGTTGAGCTTTAGCCCATTTTGCCTCATGAGTTTGGGCTGTTGTATGCGGATTTGTTCCAACAGGTTCCCACCTACTGTCCCCACTCCTGCAATGAACAGGTTTAACACGTTATAGGCAGAAAGAAAGAAAGAATCGTGTATGGAATTTAATGCTTTCCTCAGATATTTGAGTTTGATTACAAAAGAAATATTGGTTTCGGAAGCCCCTTGTGCACAAGCAATCACACTGATACCGGCCCGTCCAAGCGTACCGAACAGTTTTCCTGCTATACCCGGCGTACGTTTCATGTTTTCACCCACAATTGCTACGGTAGCCAAATCCTTTTCGGCTACGGTATTGCTCATGTCGCCTTGAGCGCGTTCAAGCGTAAATTCTTCGTCCAATACTTTGACTGCTAAATCCGCATCCGCATTCCGCACTGCGAATGTCGTGTTGTTCTCCGAACTGGCTTGCGATACCATAAACACGCTGATGCCGTTCTTTGCCAATGTTTTAAAGATGCGGTAGTTGACACCGATTACGCCGACCATTCCCAAGCCCTGTACCGTAATTAAGCAGGTGTCATTGATAGAAGAGATACCTTTAATCAGTGCCTTCCCCTCATTTTTTACTTTGTCTTTGGTGATATAGGTACCGCGTGCCGTAGGGTTGAATGTGTTTCGGATGCGGATAGGTATATTTTTGTGATATACAGGGTAGATGGTTGGGGGATAAATCACTTTGGCCCCGAAGTTGCACAACTCCATTGCTTCCGTGAAAGACAGCCGGTCGATGACGTATGCCGAACTGATCACGCGCGGGTCTGCCGTCATGAAGCCGTCTACGTCTGTCCATATTTCCAACCGGCGCGCACCTAACGCTGCCGCCAATATGGCCGCCGTATAGTCAGAGCCGCCGCGTCCTAAATTGGTGACTTCCCCTTCTATGCTGGATGAGATAAAACCGGGAACAAGTGCCACTTTGGGCAACGGATTGAATGTCTCTTCAATCAGCCGGTTTGTCTTGTCAAAATCGACGATGTGCTTGTTGAATTGTTTGACTGTTTTGATGAACTTGCGTGCGTCAAACAATTTGGCATCTTTAATCACATGAGAAACAATCAATGACGAAATACGTTCGCCATAACTTACAATGGTATCTGACGTTTTTACTGACAAATCATTAATCAGGTAAACGCCTTTATAAATATTCCCCAATTCATCCAACAGCGCCATGACCTCTTTTTGGACTTCTATGCGCTGTTCTTTGTCGGGTAATACGCCTTGTATCACATCCAAATGGAGTGTGATGATTTCCGAAAACTCCCGTTCATATCCCACATCCCCGTTGGTTGCCATCGCGGCTGTCTTTAGCAGTTTGTCTGTAATGCCGCCCAGAGCCGATACGACTACGATAACGGGTTCTTCAACTGATTCTACAATCTGTTTGACACTTAAAATGCTATTCACGGAACCTACCGACGTTCCGCCGAACTTTAATACTTTCATTGTTATGTAATAGTGGTTGGATAAATACAACCATGTTGTTAAGTGATTAATAAACCGAATTTGTTTTTATACGCAGGAGGTAGCACGAACTACCCTCCGGGTAGTCACGTTTACCCTTTTTGAATGAAAATTAAACCTTACCCCGCAAGGGGTCATCAGGGCCCAAGTGTGATATGCGAAGCCTTTTAATGTCATCGGTAATTCGGTTATATATGATTTTGCGACGGCAATATTACATATAATTTTTTAAACGGGCACATTTTTTCTTTCTTTTTTGTCTTTAGGCGTTGCGTAATAACGCTTTGAGCGCTTCTACCTTGTCGTTCATGATGAGGCGTTCGAGGAAGTCGGTTTCCTGCAAAAGCGGGTAAGGGTGTGCAGTCCGGCGATACGGATGTGTAAGTCTCCAAGAACTTGTTCGGTCGTAATATCTTCGGTCATACCTTATGATGATATTTGAGTTAATCTATTGAATCGTTTCCATAAGAGCATTCCCAATGTTGTCAAGCTGATGGGAAAGCCACACCAAACACCGATAGCCCCCCAGCCGAATATAAATCCGCATACGTAGCCGATAGGCAATGCCAAGCCAAAGTGGCAGTAGAATGCCGCGTAGGCCATGTAGCGTACGTCTGTTATTCCACGTAGCGCGTTGGCAAACAGGATTTGCAGACCGTCTCCTATCTGATATAATACCACCGGCCAAGCTAATAAAGCGACCAGTTGGACAACCTCTTTTTCAGGCGTAATCAGATACCCCATTTCGTTACGGAAAGCAATAATCAGTGCCATGACCACTGCGGTCGTTATGGCGATGAGGTGCAAGCCGGCAAATGAGGCATGTCGTATTTCTCTTCGTTCGTTCCGTCCCTTATAAGCGCTGACGCGGATGGCAACTGCCGCTGCGATGCCGTAATAAATCATAAATCCCAATGTCGTGATGACACCTACCACTTGATGGGCGGCCAACGCGATGCTTCCCAGCCATCCCATCATAATGACACTCAGACTGAAAGAACCGGTTTCTACCCCCATTTGAAAACCGACTGGCAATCCGAGTTTGAGCAGTACCTTTTGTTTGTCGGCGAGAATGCGGCTATGCCTGAATCCTTCTCGATAGACCTTATAACGCGAACGGAAAGCAAACAATAGGCAGAATACACCGAACGTCAAGATACGACTTGCCAATGTTGAAATCCCCGCACCGGTTAATCCCAGCTCCGGGCAGCCGAAATTGCCATAGATGAGCAGATAGTTCCCGAAAATATTCAAGACGTTTGCACCCAGCATGATGAACATCGGCGTAAGGGTGTCTGTTGTCCCGTCGCTAAATTGTTTGAATGCATTGAACAGCATCGCGAAAATAACCGAGAAAAGTTGGAGAATGTAATAGGGGACGATATAAGGCATCAGCTCTTCGGGTTGTTTCAAGACGTGGATGTTCAACAGTAAAAACAACATGAACAGGCTTAGAATAAGTCCGACGATGAAATTGATGAACAGACTGTTGCGCAACATTGCCCCCGCTTCAGCATATTCTTTCCGGGCATAATGTCCGCCGATGATAGGCGTTAATCCGTATGAAAATCCCATTCCGGCGATAAAGACCAGATTGAAGAAATTATTGACGAACGAGGCGGCCGCCAATTCATCCGTGCTGTGATGCCCGACCATGATGTTGTCGGCAAATCCGACGACAATAATGCCCAGTTGCCCCAACATGATTGGGATTCCTAAGCGCATTATCTCTTTATAATGTCTTTTATAGACAGATATCCACATCGTTATCCTTTTGTGCTCTGTCTTGCCTTGTGAGATTATTTCTTTACAATTTTCATCGATTTGATACGTATGTTCTCTACCGGCCGGTCTTCTGCGTTTGTCGCCGTGAGTTGGATTTTGTTTACCACCTTCATTCCCTTGATGACTTCGCCGAAAATCGTGTATTTCCCGTCAAGATGAGGCGTTCCCCCCTCCAGCATATAGGCTTTCCGTTGTTCGGGTGTGAACGTGATGCCTTGTTCTTGTTCCATTTTGTCCAATTCCATTTCTGTGAAAAAATTACCGGTGACGATATAGAACTGACTGGCCGACGAGGCGCGTTCGGGATTCTCATCGTCTCCGAGCCGGGCTGAAGCAAGGGCACCCCGTTTGTGGAAATATTTCGGGTAGACGATTTCTGCCGGAATGGTATAGTCCAAATCTCCGTCTCCCAGATGTTGTTCCAGCGGAGCATCTTTCGAATTGATGTCTCCTGCTTGTATCATGAATTGCTTGATGACACGGTGAAACAACAGGCCGTCATACAAGTGGTCATTCACGTTTTTAATGAAATTGTCACGATGTTTAGGCGTATCGTTGTATAATTTGACTTTGATTTTCCCCTTGTCCGTGTCTATTTGCACAATCGTTTCCGTCACTGGGCTTCCTGACAGCCCAAAAAACCAACGGCGCTTCCCCTTGTCCGTGTCTGTCTGCACAATCGTTTCCGCCTCTTGCGCTTGCATTTGGATGGCGCCGAGCAGGGGGGCAACAGCGGCGAGACAACAAACCAATAATTTCTTTATCTTCATGCGATTCATCATTGTAGTTTTGCTTTTGGGCAACAAACTTACAATAATTTTTTGGAATAACCGCGTAAAAAAACAGGTCGGAAGGAAAATGAATTTACTCGGTGGGGAAAAGAGACGGGACGGGAGGAAATTTTGAACCCTTTGGTAATTTTACGTACTTTTGTACGCATTTTGGGAAAATGACGGCATGAATAAACGGATTCTTCACTTGGCTTTGCCTTCGATTGTATCAAACATTACGGTACCTTTGCTGGGGCTGGTCGACGTGGCGATTGTCGGCCATTTCGGTGCGACGGCCTACATCGGTGCCATTGCAGTGGGGGGCATGTTGTTCAACATTTTGTATTGGCTGTTCGGGTTTCTCCGGATGGGGACGAGCGGAATGACGTCGCAGGCGTTAGGACGCAGGGATTTGATGGAGGTGACGCGTGTGTTGTGCCGTTCCCTGCTCGTGGGTATAGGGATTGCATCTTTGCTTTTGTTGTTGCAGTATCCGGTGCAAAAAGTCGCCTTTGCTCTTTTAGACACTTCTGCCGAAGTCGAGGAGTTGGCTTCGTTGTATTTTCGCATTTGTATTTGGGGAGCGCCGGCAGTCTTGGGGTTGTATGGTTTTTCCGGTTGGTTTATCGGTATGCAGAATTCCCGCTTTCCGATGTATATTGCCCTTGTGCAAAACGTGGTGAACATCGGGGCGAGCCTGCTGTTTGTCTTTGTGCTGGATATGCAAGTGGCAGGCGTGGCGGCCGGTACGCTGATTGCACAATATGTGGGGATGCTGATGGCGTTCGGGTTGTGGTTCGTTTTCTACCGTCGGCATAGCGTCCGTGTTCGGTGGCGCGAGTTACTCGACCGCGTGTCGATGCGGCGTTTCTTCGGGGTGAACCGCGATATCTTTTTCCGGACGCTTTGTCTGGTGGCAGTCACGACCTTTTTCACCTCTACCGGTGCCCGTCAGGGAGATTTGGTCTTGGCGGTGAATACGTTGCTGATGCAGTTGTTCACCTTGTTCTCTTACATCATGGATGGGTTTGCATATGCGGGCGAGGCTTTGGCCGGACGCTACATCGGGGCGCGCAATCTGTCGGGGTTGAGGCGGATGATTCGCGCGTTGTTTGGCTGGGGAATCGGGTTGGCGCTGCTTTTTACGTTTCTTTATGGTTGTGGCGGAAAAACTTTCTTGTCGTTCCTGACGGACAATGCGGCTGTTGTGAATGAGGCGGGTGTTTATTTCTATTGGGTCTTGGCGATTCCTTTTGCCGGGTTTGCCGCTTTCTTGTGGGATGGCATTTTGATTGGGGCGACGGCTACCCGTTTGATGCTTTATTCGATGTTGGCCGCTTCGGCTGTTTTCTTTTCGGTATATTATTGGGGTATGGCTGCGTTGGGAAACCATGCGCTTTGGATGGCTTTTTTGCTTTATCTCCTTTTGCGTGGTTGTGTGCAAGGCGTTTTATGGGGACGCTGGCGGGATGCGGAAGTAAATAAATGGCAGATGCCGGTTTGATGTGTTGTAAATTTCTTTACTTTTGTCCGTATGATGACACGTCGGAATTTTATCGGAATAATGGGTGTGGCGGCAGCCTTGCTGACGGGGTTTGTTTCTTGTCGCAGCAGGCAGCGGGTCGTTTTGCCGGCCGATTTCAAAGGGCCGAAAGAGCTGTCGCGCCTGTTTGGTATCCGTTTGACGCCAAATGACAATATCTTTTTGTATAATGAAGGCTCCAAGTGGCTGGGAGTGCCTTATCGGTATGGCGGCTTGACGCGACGCGGTGTGGATTGCTCAGGGTTCGTGATGAATGTATTTCGGGAGGTGTACGGGAAGTCGTTATCCCGTTCGGCTGCCGATATGCTGAAGCGGGATTGCAAGCGGGTAGGGCGTTCTAAATTGAAAGAGGGCGATTTGGTCTTTTTCCGGACAGGTCGCGAGAAGCGGAAAGAGCCCGATCATGTCGGCATCTATCTGAAAAACGGAAAATTCATCCATGCCAGTACATCGAGCGGGGTGATAGTGAGCAGCCTGAGCGAACCGTATTATGTGCGGACGTGGCTGACGGGTGGACGCGTCAAATAATAATCCTTATCTTTGCCTCGTGATAAAGAACAGCAAAGAACAAAATAAATGAATCCTTTAGATAGTATAGCAAAATATTATCCGATAGATTCTGAAGCATATCGGATTTTGGTGAATCATAGTCGGAGCGTGACGGAGAAGGCACTGGCAATTGCGCGGATGCATCCGGAGATGCAGTTGGACCTTGCGTTCATCGAAGAAGCGGCGATGTTGCACGATATCGGTATCTTCCGTTGCGATGCGCCGGAAATCGATTGCCACGGCGATGCGCCCTATATTTGTCACGGCTATTTGGGGGCCGAGCTGGTGCGTGCGGAGGGCTGGTCGTGTCATGCGCGTGTTTGCGAACGGCATACAGGATGTGGTATTACACAGGCGATGATTGAGGCGCAAAAACTGCCCTTGCCACATCGGGATTTCACTCCGGAGACAATGGAAGAACAGTTGATTTGTTTTGCCGACAAGTTTTTCAGTAAGACAAAGCTGGATAAGGAAAAGCCAATCGACAAAGTCCGGAAAAGCCTCGCCAAGTATGGAACGGAGACGGTCGAACGGTTTGATAACTGGTGTAAACTCTTTTTAGGGGAATAAAAAAGGATAGGCTCACTATTTTATTATACATTTGCCAACTGTAATATACTGCAATAGACGACGGAATGTTTTTGAACTATAAATGCCTGTTTCTTTTGTTATTTTTCCTGCTCATTGGGAAATGGAATGCAGACGCACAGGAATTGAACGCCCTGACGACAGATACGACATTGGTTGCCGTGAGCGACTCGATTGTGCCCGCCGGGCAAGACAGCGTGGCGGTTCGAGATACAGTTCCGGAAAAGAAAGCCGGCTTGGACGCGCCGGTCACATATCAGGCCAAAGATTCCATCATCATGACGGGGACGAACTGGGCTTACCTTTTCGGGGAAAGCGATGTGAAGTACCAGCAAATCGAACTCCAGTCTGAAAAGATTGAAATGAACATGGACAGCAGTGTGGTGTTTGCCACATTCGGCCTCGACTCGATTGGCGAGGAGTTCGGGTATCCGCTTTTCATCGATGGCGACCAGCAATATGAGTCCAAGACCATGCGCTATAATTTCGATACGAAGAAAGGTTATATCACGGATGTCATCACGCAGCAAGGCGAAGGGTACGTGACGGCAGGACGAACCAAGAAGATGGAGGGCGACATCCTGAACATGGTCGGCGGGAAATATACGACCTGCGACGAGCACGACCATCCGCACTTTTACATCCAAATGACCAAAGCGAAAGTGCGCCCGAAGAAAAACATCGTGACGGGGCCGGTCTACATGGTATTTGAAGACGTCCCCTTGTATCCGATTGGTTTGCCCTTCTGTTTTTTCCCTTTTTCCAGCACCTATTCGTCCGGAATCATCATGCCGACGTTTGGCGACGAAAGCTCGCGCGGTTTCTACCTGAGCGACGGGGGATATTATTTCGCGTTCAACGATTACATCGATTTGGCTCTGACGGGCGAGATTTACACGAAAGGTTCTTGGGGGCTGTCGGCACGCTCTTCTTATCGGAAACGGTATAAGTTTTCCGGCAGTTTTAACGCCTCTTATCTGGTAACGCGCTTAGGCGACAAAGGCTTGCCTGATTACAGCCTCTCGAAAGACTTCAAAATCAGTTGGACACATACACAAGATACAAAGGCCAATCCTTACCGCACTTTTTCTGCCAGTGTGAACTTCTCGACCAGCAGTTACGACCGCAACAACCTGACCAGCTTTTATACAGGCTCATCCGGCTATGCCGATGCGACTCAGAACACGAAAAGTTCCAGTATCAGCGTGACACAGAGCTTTCCCAATAGTCCGTTCAGCCTCTCCGCAACGATGAACATCAACCAGCGTTCCAGCGACTCAAGTATCTCGGTGACCTTGCCCGACGTGACCATCACGATGAGCCGTATCTATCCGTTTAAACGGAAGAAAGCCATCGGGAAGGAGCGGTGGTACGAGAAGATTTCGATGAGTTACAGCGGTTATCTGCGTAACAGCATCAGCACGAAGGAGAATCTGTTGTTCAAGTCGAATCTGATAAAAGACTGGCAGAACGCGATGCAGCATCAAATCCCCGTGAGCACGACTTTTACCCTTTTCAATTATTTGAATATCTCGCCCTCTTTCAATTATACGGAACGTTGGTACACCAGCAAGGTAGAGAAAGCCTACGATATGCAGAAGCAGCAGGTGGTGGACTGCGACACGACTTACGGGTTCTACCGGGTGTATAATTACAGCACTTCGGTCTCAGCTTCGACCACGCTGTACGGTTTCTTTAAGCCGTTGCCGATCTTCGGTGACAAGATCCAGATGATTCGCCACCGTTTCGAGCCGTCGGTCTCGCTGAGTTATACGCCGGATTTCGGGGCTGCGCGTTACGGCTTTTGGAAAGAGCTCAGGTATGAAGATCGCTACGGCCAGACGCAGTCTTATACCTATTCGCCTTTTGAGGATGGCATTTTCGGGACGGCTCCCTCGCCGGGCATGTCGGGGAGCGTCAGTTTCCAATTGGACAACAATTTGGAGATGAAAATCAAGTCAGCCCGCGATTCGACAGGCGAGCGGAAAATCAGCTTGATCGACAAGCTGTCGCTGGGCATGAGTTATAACATGGCGGCAGATTCGTTTAACTGGAGCGATTTGAGTGCCAGCATCCGCATGAAACTGTCCAAAAGCTATACATTGAACTTGAGTGCGACGTTCGATACCTATACGTATGGCTACAACGAGGAGACCCAGACCGTGCGCCGTCTGAATATTCCGCGCTGGAAAGCTGGAAAGGGGCTCGGACGCTTGCGCCAGACCGGGACGAGCTTCTCATATACCTTTAATAACGATACGTTTGCCAAATGGTTTGGCAAGAAAAGCGACAGTAGTTCGGATACGGCTCCCTCTGAAGAAACGGATGCTGCCGACACGGAGCAAGGGGAAACCACCGAAGGAGAAGGGGCTCAGAAAGGAACCCGGCTGCGTGGAGCCAAGAAAGAGACGGGCGAGTATGACTCATACGGCTACATGGTCAACAGTGTGCCGTGGAGCCTCTCTTTCAGTTACAGTATGCAGTTGCGTTATGGTGATTTCAATCCCAAAAAGCTGGAGTATAACTATACCTTGACCCATTCATTGAGTTTCAATGGAAATATTCAGCCGACCAAGAATTGGCGTTTTAACTTCAATGCCACGTATGATTTCGATACGCACAAGATTTCATATATGACGTGTAGTATCACGCGCGACCTTCACTGCTGGCAGATGAGCGCCAGCTTTGTACCCATCGGGCCTTATAAATCTTATACATTTAATATAGCTGTCAGTTCCTCTTTGCTGAAAGACTTGAAGTGGCGCCAGAGCGGTAATTACCGCGATGGGCAGACATGGTATTAAGCGTGTAGTCTCGGGAGGTCTCATTACTTTTATGAACAATAAAATCAGCACGTTGCCCGGCACAAACCTGTTCGGGCAAAGACAAATTTTTAAAACGGAGACGGCGATTTTACAATTGAGACCTCTGCAAAATGAACTTTTGCAGAGGTCTCCCCAAGTTCATTTTAAGACAGCCTCCTTTTTATTTATCTGATTCCGTGTAATATTTTTGGTAAATTGCGTCGAATGTCCCGTTTTGTCGTATTTGTCTGAACCAACTGTTCAGACTGTCCAACAGGATGGGAGAGGCCTTACGAACAGCCCATGATTGCAATTGGGTGAAGCTGATATCTGTTTGGATATCAAGTTCAGGGAGCCTTTTCTGAGAGAGAATGGCGATTTGTAGGTCGCAGACAGCATAGTCGATGTCTCCTTTGGCAACGAGAATGGCCAATTGTTCGTCAGCGTAGCGAGGGACTTCGGTGACGTAGATGGTGTCACCTATTTCGTGTTCCAGATTTCGAATACGAAGCAAGGCCGGCGAATTCTGGGAAATATGGAGTGTTTTTCCGCCCAGTTCCAATTGGTTTCGGATGGGTTTTACCCCGTTATTGGCTTTAGCCGTCCGCTGTACTAAAACCTGTTTATTGAGGATAAGCGGTTCTGTAAAAAGATATTGGGATTTTACACCGCTTGTGATGGGAATATTACGGGCAACGACATCGAATTGTCCCTTGTCCAATGCGTTGAAACTTTCTATCAGGTTCATTTCCAAGTGAATTTGTACTTCGAGACCGGAAATTTGGGCGATTGCTTGGCTTAATTCATATTGAAAACCTTCAATGGTGTCACCAGACACGTAGTATCCCGATTGGTTGTATTCCGTTACGAGCCGTAAAACTCCTTCTTTTTTGATTTCCGGATAGTCGCGTGCCGTGATGGCGGTTTTCAGCATACACATGGTTGCAAGTGCGATAGCGAACAGGCCGGTGTATAGTTTTATCAATTTTCTTGATTTCATGCAGAATCAATTATTGAAAGTGACAGCTATTCCCATTTTCAAAATAAAAGGATCTAACGGGTAGTGTGCAAAAGAAAAGTAATTGGGTTCGACGAAATATGAACCTACATTGTATCCCATCACAAAAAAACGGGCCTGCTTCAGATGGAAATTGGCGTAAGCATTGATGAGTGGATAGTTACCTACTTTCACTTCGTCTTGTATTTGGAACTGTTGAGTAGCCGGTTCATAATAGGGGGCATAATAGGCAGTGTAGTAATGCATATCCACACCTAATTGTACAGTCAAGACTTTGGCCACCTTAAAATGCACATACATATTGGAATAGACACTTATCTCGGGAAGTGGCAAAACACTTTTATCACTACTCAATTGATAAGCCACTTCGTTTTCCCATCCAAAAGCCCGGAACATGAAGTCTTGTTTGATACGGGCATGGATTACTTGTAGGTTCCCGTTTTTTTGTTCAGGAACTCCCTGCTGGTTGAAGAAAATGAAATTTTGAATGCTTTCGACACCGGCAGATAATTGGGTACGGGTGGATTCTAAATCGATTTTGGCTCCGGCATAAATTTGTTGTGTCATGTTCAAATCCGGATTATCCCACCAGAAATAGCGCGAATGGAAATGACGCATGTAAAAAGCGGGTGTCACATTCTTGAAATATCCCTCAGCCCGGATAATGGCATCTTTGTTGAACAATTTGAATTGGGTTTGCAAATTTCCTGTTGCCCGGAATTCTCCAATGTCGTCGCCTACGACACAAAGCTCACCTCGTGCATTATAGGTTAGAATGCTTCCTTTGCGTTTGGATATTTCGGCTCCGATGTAGGTGGAAAATTCATCATACACTTGGTTGAGAGGGAAATGAAGTGTGGAAGGTGTTGCACTGCTTCCGCTTCCCATGACCGGGTCGTAGCTTATTCCGGGAATGGCTGCGGGAAGTTTAAATTTCCGCTTGTCGAATGTGACAAAGGCTGTGATACCGAATTTAGCCCAGTCTTGAAAACCTTCCCGCAGAGAGAGACCGAACGTATTTTTCAGGTTCCACCATGATGTTTGATCGTTGACGAGGTCACCGGTTTCCAAACCGAACACGCGGGGTTCGCCATAAGGGGTCAGGTAACATTCGTCCAAATTTGTCCCGTCTTCGCTTCGGAAACGGCGACGGTTATCTTGATACTCAAGCGTGTGGATAATGCTTGATACAGGAATGAATATCTTGACCGGATAGCCAAGCGAATCGACTTGTCCTTCCATTTCCCGTTCAAAACCTAAATTATACCGGTGACTTACGAAATATTGTTTGCCGCGTACATGGTTCCATACATTGACCGGATAGCGGACTTCAAATGATTTTGGGTCGTTTATGTTCCGCTCTCCTGCAAAATATTGGTCGGGGTGGGTGATGACAGAATCGTTTGCCAATCCCCCGTTTTCATAATTGGTGACACTGAAGTTTCCTAAGTAGGCGTGTGCCTCGTAGCGATCGGTCTTATAGCTGCCAAAGAGCCGGTAACTGACCACCTTATTCCCGTTATTTTTATAGTGCCCTCTACTGTATATGTAATCAAAATCACCACCGACATTTATTTTAGGGCCGAAGTTCATCGTCAGCGTACCTTTCAACTGTTCGTTTTTACTTTGGCTTCCTCCCATAGTCGTGTACATGATGTGCGTATAGGGCACACGTGTATCATAGAATGTTGCATTCAGTGGAGTTGTGATATAATAATCGTAAGCATCGGCAAAGATGAAGTCACGAGGCTCTTTGCGTTCAGAAAAGATACGTGTTTGGGCAGGCGATCCGGTGTTGGCAAGATAACCAACCGCTAAGGAGTTGGCTTCGACGAGTGTACTATTACCGAAATTCAGTTTATGCGTATCCATAGGGGCAATATAGGTCTCCCCTAATAGAGGTGTTAGCCGATATGCCGTTGCCCGTTTGTTGGAAGTGGACGCACTGTCTGGTATCAACAGGCTGTCCGGCACTTCTTGGCTGGCTTTGGAGAGGTTACTAAGCGAGAATCCTTTCCGCTCTCCTCCGGGTCGACGTTGTGCCTGCAAAACAGAGACAAACAACATAGATAGTAAGAGTATGTACAAATACTTTTTCATCGCGGCAAAGATAGTGCATTGGGTGCAAAGAATAAAGTTTATATCGGTTAAAAGGGAAAGGAGCATACAGGTAGTGCCGACGTAAAAGTCTGTCGGAAGGTCGTTCACCTGTGTTTCAGTGAACGGTGTTGTAGAAACATGGCATGCCGCGTCTCCTTTCATGCGAAACTGATATGTGAA
>CAYXIX010000002.1:17381-47961 GCA_964465405.1 uncultured Parabacteroides sp.
GGGGGGAGAATTATTGTTCTTTCACAACAATTTCCATACCGCGTTTGATGGCTGCTTCGTTCATCGGTATGAGGTTGTGATGTCGTTCGGGGAGGGATTTTTTCAGCCCTAAGAGTACATTTTCAAGTTTGACCATCGGGACGATTTTCAGCAGTCCGCCCAAAATGAGCATATTGAATGCTTTTTCGTTTTTCATCTCTGTGGCGGCATCCATTGCATCCACGCGATAAACGCTGACATCTGTGCGTTTTACTTTGGTGTGAATACCATAACCGTCGTAAAGGATAATGCCACCAGGTTTCACTTTTCCCTCGAACTTGTCCATCGAGGGCTGATTAAGGATGACAGCGATGTCATATTCGTTCAGGACGGGCGAACTGATGCGGCCGTCGCTCAAAATGACGGTGACATTGGCTGTCCCGCCGCGTTGTTCCGGGCCATAAGAGGGCATCCAACTGACCTCTTTGCCTTCCATCAGGCCGGAATAGGCCAGAATCTTTCCCATAGAGAGAACGCCTTGTCCACCGAAACCTGCTATGATGATTTCTTGTTTCATTGTGATAATGTGCTAATTAATCCTTGTTTTTTAAATCTCCTAACGGGTAGAATGGTAACATGTTTTCTTTCATCCACTGATTGGCCTTTTCCGGTGTCATTTTCCAACCGGACGAACAGGTAGAGACGAACTCAACAACGGATGTCCCCTTACCGGCCATCGAGTTTTCGAATGCCTTGCGGAGCATCTTCTTGGCTTTCCGGACGGCAGCGGCAGTCTCAACACTTTGCCGTGTAACCAAGCTAGTCCCTTCCAATTCTGCCAACAGGTTGCTGATTTTAAGCGGATAGCCATTCAGCGCGATGTTTCGCCCGTAGGGACAAGTAGATGTTTTCATCCCTTCAAGGGTCGTGGGTGCCATTTGCCCGCCCGTCATACCGTAGATGGCATTGTTGACGAAAATAATGACGATATTCTCACCTCGATTGGCAGCATGGATCGTTTCGGCTGTTCCGATGGCAGCCAAATCGCCGTCACCTTGATAGGTAAAGACCATTTTCGATGGGTTCAGGCGCTTGACGGCAGTCGCAATAGCTGGTGCACGTCCATGTGCAGCTTCAATCCAATCGATATCAAGGTAGTTGTAAGCAAATACGGCGCAACCTACAGGCGAGATGCCGATAGTCTTATCTTCCATGCCCATTTCCTCGACCACTTCGGCAATCAGCTTGTGGATGACGCCATGACTGCAACCGGGACAGTAGTGCATGGGGTTGTCGTTCATCAGTCGGGGCTTATCGTAGACCCGGTTTTCCGGTTTTATGATATCATTAATTTCCATAATTGTTCCTTCTATTGTTTATCCGATAAATCTCATTACATATTGAACCAAGCGGAAGCAGATAGCTACACCGCCGCAATACAAGAAAGGTGTGCGATTCTCCGGGTAGGCAAAGTAGCAAATGACAGCTGCAACTGCAAGTACCATGAACAGCATTGTCAGAATCGAGTCTATTTTACTTCCACGTCTCATCCTACGCTTCCTCCTTTCTCGCTATCTGTTCTCGATGATTAACTGTTTGGCAGCGTCCAGTATCTCGTCCGGCGTAAAGACGATACCGCCGAGACGGCCGAAATGCTCGACTTTCACCTTGCCGTTTACTGCCAACCGGATATCTTCGACCATCTGTCCGGCATTCAACTCGACAGAGAGCATACCTTTCACCTTATTGGCATAATCCGCGATCACCTCTGTCGGGAACGGCCATAAAGTGATGGGACGGAGCAACCCGATTTTGATGCCTTCCGCGCGGGCATTCTCTACCACCTTCTGACAGATACGTGCCGACGAACCGAAAGCAACTAACAGATAGTCTGCATCTTCACACATATACTTTTCATATCGTACCTCGTTGGCTTCAATCCGGCGGTATTTGGCTTGGAAACGGAGGTTGTTCTCTTCCATCCGTGCTGGATCCAATTCGAGCGAGGTGATGATGTTGGGCTTGCGGCCGTTCTGCTTCCCTTGTGTAGCCCAAGGGCATTGGGCGATGATTTCTTCTTCTGTGCAGCGTGGATGGAAGGGGGGAAGGACGACTTTCTCCATCATCTGCCCCACGATACCGTCGGCAAGGATAATAGCAGGATTGCGATATTTGAACGCCAATTCGAATCCCAACCCAACGAAGTCTGCCATCTCTTGCACCGAAGAGGGGGCCAACGTAATCAGCCGGTAGTCACCATGACCGCCTCCTTTGACCGTCTGAAAATAGTCCGCCTGGCTGGGCTGGATGGTTCCCAATCCGGGACCTCCGCGCATTACGTTTACAATCAGGCAGGGCAGCTCGGCCCCTGCAATATACGAGATCCCTTCTTGTTTCAAACTGATGCCGGGGCTGGAAGAAGAGGTCATCACACGTTTTCCTGTGCTTGCACCTCCGTACACCATGTTGATGGCAGCCACCTCGCTTTCCGCCTGCAAGACGGTCATGCCGGTCGTCTCCCATGGCATTTCTGCCATCAGGGTTTCCAATATCTCCGACTGCGGAGTAATGGGGTAACCGAAGTAGCCGTCTGCGCCATAGCGGATAGCGGCATGGGCAATGGCTTCGTTACCCTTCATGAGTTTTATTTCTTCTGTCATAATTATATAAGTTTCTTTTTATAGATGGTCAGACACCCGTCCGGGCAGACCAGCCCGCAGCTGGCACATCCGATACAGTTGTCGGGATCTTTCATGTACACGAAATGATATCCTTTATTGTTTACTTCTCGCGGATGCAGCTCCAACACGTCTGAGGGGCAGGCTACCACGCAGAGGTTACAGCCTTTGCACCGTTCCGTGTCGACAACGACAGCTCCTTTTACTTTCGCCATAGTTCTTGATATATATATAAATGTAACACTAATTTTCTCTTGCGACCGCCAAAGGTACTAAAAATATTGCAAGGGCGGTCTTGTTTTACCATGAAACGTTGCCTGTGTCTCTCTTTTTTGTTTCCGGCGGCAGATGGCGGAGATGTTCGGATACCTCTATATGGAAGCTATTCAATACTCTATGTAAGGATGTCTGCCAAGAATCATCATGACCCTTTGAGAGGCCTTGTTGAGGGGGAGGGGACGGTTATTTGTTCGAATGTTTACAGTTTAAGATTTCATTTTTGTTATAGCGGGTTTTCAGTAGCAGCCCCCATCCGGTTTCAAACATTTTTTCATACAAAGTCCGTTTACAATCCTGTTGGCCGACACGTTGAGCCGAATAGCACGTAAGATGGCTATCGGGTCAATGCCCGATGCTCATAGAAATGTTTGTCTTCATAAATCAATAGGCACGTCGTGTATTTAGGAGGCGCAATGAGTCGGTGGGCGGGAAGCGCCATTGGCCGTATAGAGCAATGCAAGCACTTAATAACTCAAATAGTGTAATGTAGAATAAGACTCAGGAAAAAGCGGATCCGGAATTATTAGATGGGCAATAAGACTGATGAATAATTTTATGGTGGGAAACAAAACATAATCGTAAAAAACAAAAAGGGACTGCTTCCAAAAATAATCCCTTTCATTTTTCAACTTGTCGGGGTACCAAGATTCGAACTTGGGACCCCCTGCTCCCAAAGCAGGTGCGCTAACCGGACTGCGCTACACCCCGTCTACGTATTCAATTTGTAAAAGCGGTGCAAAATTAGGTATTTATTTTGAATCTCCAAATCTTTTGGTGGATTTTTATCTTTTCTTGTAGCGGTTATAATCAGTGACGAAACCTTCACAAAGCCAGTTGGCAAGTGCTTGCCGATTTTCGCTTAAAATAAAGCGTTGCTGGTCAAAACTGTTTTGGATATTACCTAATTCAACAAAGACAGAGGCAGGTTTCGTATTCTTTAATACATAAAGATTTCTACTTTTCACAGTCCCTGAAAATCCGCGTCCGGGTTGATGTTTCTTATATTTCTGTTGGAATGTAGAACGCATGGTTTTCGCTAACTGTTTACTTGCATCGCTGGGGTCTTGATAGTAAAAGAACACATCGGTTTGATGACTTTTGCTTCGACTGTCAATATGAATGAATATCGCCCGTTTATAGACATTTTTATCTTGTTTGTACAGGGCGTTTATTTTATCACACCGTTGTTTCAGACGTTGAACTTGGTTATAGGGAATGGGGTCTCCCATGCATGTTTCCTGTTTGTTGTTTTTGAGATAGCGTTCGTTTCGGATGCCATCTTTGGCGTCTTGGATGATAATATGAACTTTGGCCCCACGCATCAGCAGATTGCGTGCTAAACGGAGAACGATGTCATATGCATATTCGTCTTCATGCAGTTCGACTGAGCCAATCCGTCCGATGGCTCCTGGATCCGGACCTCCATGTCCGCTAACCAAGTAGAAACATGCCCCTTTCAGGTCAGATGACGTGACTGTATAAGACGCCAATGCCTTTCCGAATAGCGGTTCATAATTTTTCTGGTCGGCGGAGTTTTCTTTTTGATGCAAAGGGGGTAGTGTATATTGGACTCCTAATAAAAGAGAATTCCCTTTGCCTAATTTATTTTTGTTTAGCCTGATGAATTCCTTTTGGTAGTCTGCTCCGACCCGGTTATGGCGTTTCAAGAAAAGGGTGATGCCTTCTCCTTTTTTGGGGGTTGCTTTCTCTTGTGCCCGCAGCGGAAAAAAGTCAAACAAAAAAAAGAATAGGACGAATAATATGTATCGGAGGGGTATCATAAACTTTAATTATAGTTGAATCGGATGGGTAGCCATGTATTTCCAGAGTGGAGCAACATGGGTTGCTTGTTTGATTTGGTCGGCCTGCAACAATTCTTGGACTTCGCTAAAGGTCAATAGGTGAATGGAGAGGTCTTCTGTTTCATCCAGATGTTGGGTTGTGAGTTGCTCGACATCGGTGGCCAGATAACAATACGTCAGGTTACTGTGCGTACTCGGGTTGGCTGATATAATCATCCATTCGCTCCATTTGCCGTTCCCGTATCCCGTTTCTTCCAGCAGCTCCCGTTGGGCAGATACCAGCGGTGAGGCATCTTCTTTTTCACAGACACCTGCGCAAAGTTCATAAGCTGTTATCTCCAGTCCGGGACGGTATTGGCTGACAAAGACGAATTTCCCCTCTTTGGTTATAGCGATGACATTGATCCAGTTAGGATATTCGAGTATATAATATTCGGGAATCCGTTTTCCGTTTGGCAGTTCCAACTCTTCTTGGCGGACTGTAAACCAAGGTTTGTGGGAGATGTATTGGCTTTTTAGTATCTTCCATTTTTTATTTTCAAGTATTTCCATTTTGTCTTTTTGTTTTGTTGGGATAGATTATTTAGAACAGGAATCCTAAAGAGAAATTCAAGATATTGGTTCTTTTATCGATTCTCAAGGCTCCTTTTTCGCTGCCAAAAGAGGTGTTGTTGTTAATTTCTCGAAAATCAGATGCCGTTTCGTTGAGCCCGAATTCATAATTGAAATCGAAGAAAAGTCGTCCGATATTGACACCGACCCCTGCAACGAAACTAATTCCGAACGGAGTATTTTCATCCGCGAATTCACGGGGCTGGTCTGTCAAGTTTGTGTTATATCGTACCTTATAATTATATTTCAGTGCAGGACCGAATTGAATACTTAAAGCATAGGGATTTTCTTTTACCAAATAATAGCCAATCATCACCGGTACTTCTAATGTAGCCGCCTTATAGGTGATTTGGTCGTCTATTGTGTAGTTCTGTATAATTGCCTCTGGGAAGTTACTTGTCCCGTTCTCCTGTTGCGGATGGTTGAAACGGATGTCTCCTTCCGTATATTGCCATCCTAAACTGGGTTGTATGTAAAAATGAACGATATTCACGCGTGCAAAAACAGCAGCTTGAAACCCTACCTTATATTGAAGATTGATATTTTCCATTTCCACGCCATCGATAGTTAGTGAATTGATGATAGGAAATGCGGCATTCAACCCGACCTTTCCTCCCCAGTCAAAAGCCTTTTCTTTGATTTCGATTAGTTTTTGTGAGGTGGCAGGGAGATAGCATGCAGACATCAGCAACAGAAGGCAGAGCTTTTTCATTCTCTATTTTTTCTTTTTGACAGACCAACCAAATTTCCCGATAAAATCCCCCAAACCGTAATACTTACCATGTGAATAAGCCAATAGATTGGCTCGCTGCATATCAAAAGCACCGGTATCAGAGTCCAAATAACGTTCGTCTGCCTTTATATTGACCACATCTGCGATAAACATATCATGACTTCCTAATGCTACAATCTCTTTTACACGGCATTCAATACAAAGAGGTGATTCTTCAATAATCGGTGCTTGTACAACGGTTGCTTTTCCCGGTGTGAGTTTCATCTCTTCGAACTTGTGGTGCGTTTTTCCTGAATTGACTCCACACCAATCTGTTGCATAAGCTAATTCACGTGTAGTCAGATTGATGACAAACTCCATATTTTTTTTCAAAATCGGATAGGAATATCGTTCTGGCCGTACAGATATATAACACATTGGCGGATTTGTACACAACGTACCCACCCATGCGACTGTCAATATATTGTATTCAAAGGGTTCAGAGCCACAACTAACCATTACTGCCGGTAGAGGATAAATCATTGTACCGGGTTTCCAATCAAGTTTCATTGCATGAATTTTTATAGAATGATGATATCTTCTTTATTTATTTTGCGTTCACAATAATGGCATTTGATAGTGCCTTTTTCTTTATCAATTACATCGAATCGCGTAGGCATTGGTTCGTTGTTCGTGATACATTTCGGATTATTACACTTCACCAACCCGGTTAATTTATCCGGAAGTGTAACCGTCTTTTTCTCTACTACTTCGTAGTCCCGAATGATGTTCAATACTACATTGGGGGCAACCAATGCGATTCGATTGATTTCTTCGTCATCAAAAAATTTATCCGCAATCTTTATCATCCCTTTTGCCCCCATTTTATTGCTATGTAGATTATTTCCGATAGTAATGGTATTGTTCATTTCTTCCAAGCCTAACAATTTTGCAACCTTAAATAGTTGGCTGGGGGGGATATGGTCAATAGCTGTCCCGTTTTCTAAAGCGGCGACTTGTAGCTCTTTCTTCTTTTCGTTTGACATAAGTGTATAATTAACGATTAATAAATGGCGATTGAAATAGAGATCAATCGTCTATTGTAATATTCAATACATCGCAAATAATGGCTTGCCTTGCGAATAACCCATTGCGTGCTTGTTGGATATAATAAGCTTTAGGGTTGTCGTCTACATCGTATGCAATCTCATTGACACGTGGCAGTGGATGTAATATGCGCAAATTCTCCCGACTGTGGCGTAGCATGTCGTTTCTCAGAATATAAACATTCTTGACTCGCTCATATTCTTCTAAATCGGTGAAGCGTTCACGCTGGACACGTGTCATATACAAAATATCCGTCTGATTGATGATATCTTCTGTAAATTCTGTATATTCTTTATACTTGATACCATGCTGGTCGCAGAAGTTTTTCTGTTCATCAGGCATACGCAGTTCATTGGGGGCGACAAAGTTGAATGTCGGATTAAAGTGAGACATTCCCACAATAAGCGAATGTACCGTGCGCCCATATTTCAAATCACCGACCATTGTAATTGTCAGGTCTGTCAGTCGTCCTTGCGTCTTTTGAATGGAATAAAGATCTAACATCGTTTGTGATGGATGTTGGTTTGCACCGTCGCCCGCGTTGATAATCGGGATGTTTGTGATTTCGGATGCATAACGGGCAGCTCCTTCCAGATAATGACGCATAATAATTAAGTCGACATAATTGCTGACCATCAAAATGGTATCTTTTAACGTCTCACCTTTAGAAGAGCTTGTTGTCGAAGCATCTGAAAATCCGATGACACGTCCCCCCAGCCGGTTGACTGCCGTCTCGAAGCTCAAGCGTGTGCGGGTGGATGGTTCGAAGAACAGTGTTGCTGCCACTTTCCCTTCTAAAACCTTGTGGTTCGGATTGGCTTCGAATTTCTTGGTGTTATCCAAAATACGAAGAATGTCTTCTTTAGAACATTGATCGATAGAAACTAAACTTTTACTTTTCATTGTTGTGTATGATGTTCTCGCTTATGCTTACAAAAGTATAAAAAAAAGACAGATCACAGTCTCTATTTCACTATTTCATTTGCAATACGTGCGTATCCGGAATCATTCGGATGCAATCCGTCTAAAAAAAGACTTTCATCGATTTTCCCATCTGAACGCAGTAATGATTTTCCGGGATTGGTAAAAGTATATCCTTCCATTTCAACCATTTCTTTAATCCGAACGTTTAATTTCCGAATCCGTTCTTCTTCATTTCGACGGGGCAGGATGCCGATAACTTTGAGTTCTGCCTGAGGTTGACGATTATGGATAGCTGTAAGCAGAAAATGCAAACCAGCTATAATTTCTGTATCCGTATTAATCCCGATGTTATTTGTTCCGATCATTAAAACTACTTTTTGGGCTCGGAATCCATCCAATTCTCCATGATATACGCGCCACAATACGTTTTCAATCCGATCCCATCCACACCCTAAATTCTGAAAACCGGCAGGTTGCATGACTTTTTCCCACGTTTCTGAACCATTTTTTTTAGGATGACCCGGTTCTCCACCCCAATAATGCGTAATTGAATTCCCGAGAAGGATGGCTTTAGGCGTATGGTTACGGTTATATGCTAAAATGTCTGCGTGACGATTCCGCCATTCATACACACTTGGTTCACGACGCTGAGTAACAGGGCGTGTCGTCGTCAACTCACCAACTGGGATATGTAAAATTTCGCGTACTTTCTTTTCCACCGCTGTGGCCTGTTGTTGCATTCCCAAATCTGTAGGATGAGTACCGTCCACCCAGCCGTCGGCAGGCATATCCATCTCTTTGCGAGACAGATAATAAAGTTCCGATATTCCTTCTGTTTGCAATTGCTCGTAGGCATTGAAACATGCCCGGTTGGCTTGCTCAACAATATCATATTGATTTGCATTGCTATCCATGTGACCATATCCATCATGCTCAATCAATAGAATTGGAGTTGCATGTTTTTCTCGGATTTGTTTAACAGCTGCAACGACGAGTGCCATTACCTCCTCTTCCGTTTCAGTTGTCAGATTGGGTAAACAATCAAGGATATAAAGCCGGGCGTCGATTTCGTTGATAAACCCTAACACTTCCGGAGCCAACTTCCCATTTCCTGAAAAACCAAGATTAATCAATGGATAATCCAGTGAACGCTGCACTATACTTCCCCATGCCATAGCTGGACGTGAGGCACAACCGCCCTGAGCGATAGATGTTCCGTATAAAACAATGGGGTTCTCTGTAGAAACAGGTATCCATTTAAATGTTGCATTTTCTGTTTCCGGAATACCGATTTCCAACCATTTTACACTGTTATAGAGAGGAAGATAAAGCCGGTATTCAAAACCTAATTCATGCTGACGGTTGGGGGCAGTTAGATGATAAGTATAAGAGATGGTATCTTGGAAAGAATAATTTCCGAAACAAAATTGCCAGGCGCCGTTACTGTCGATACGATACAAATCAAGACCTGATACGCCGGTTGCCGGCATGTGTGGCATACTGAATCCGCCTGTTACGGTATAACGTACTTGGATTTGTGTGGCATTGCTGTAAAAATGAATGGCAAGTCCAGTTGAATTACGTGACAGGTTCCATACATTTTCACTCACAACTCCGTGAGCTCTATTAGGAAGACGAACGTATGATTGACCGATTTCTTTTACAAAACCTTGATTTTGAATCACAGGGAATTCTGCTTCAAACGGATTGCTCCATTTCCATTGGGCCACAGTAGGAAATGTGAATAGTAAACATAAAAATTGAAAGAGTAACTTTTTCATGTACATTGTGTTTTATAAACTATTTCATGCGAACAAAGTTATCGAGGTCATTTAAACTTATGTTAGATTCTCAAATGTGTATTAAGATATTAAAGCACAGCCTACAAATAGAATTATTTCTTCTATCATGGGTGACCAAACTCATACATAAAGAAACTATGTACGCTGTGCCTAGCAAAGATACGATAAAAAATGAAATCTTGTCCCATCTTTTCACTGCGAAACGTGGATGCCACTCAAAGTTGCCTCATTGAAGTGATAAACGCCATTCTGTACAAGCTCAAGACGGGTTGTCAATGGGCGCTTCTGCCGATGCAACATTTGGGTGCATTGAGGACAATGAGGCCCGAAGAGTTTTTCCCCGCAGAAAGCTCATTGAATGAAATCTTCAGTTGGCACCTATATGCGCTGGCAACCGTTAGTGCGTTAGCTGCTTCAGCTCGTTCCCGGATACATGTTGGAAAATCCGCAATCCGAATTCCGGGACGATTGCTAATACATGGTCGAAAATATCGGCTTGAATGGCTTCGTAAGGGATCCATTCTTTGGCATAAGTGAAACAGTACAATTCAAGAGGGATGCCTGTAGCTGTAGGTTGCAACTGGCGTACCATGCAGATGAGTTCTTGATTCACTTCGGGTATGTTTTTTAGGTAGTTGGTCAAATAGACGCGGAAGATGCCGAGATTGGTGATTCGCTCCCCACTCTTTTTCGCCTCGATATATTCGGTCAATAGGGGAATCTTGCGAAACTGTTCCACCATTTCGGGGGTACAGAAACAGACGCTGTTCATGTCGATATTGATGGAACGTTTGATGCGCCGCCCCCCTGATTCAAACATACCGCGCCAGTTTTGGAAAGCATCGCTCACTAATGCATACGGGGGAATGGTGGTGATGGTGTTATCAAAATTTCTTACCTTGACGGCATGGAGCGTCACCTCGATGACCCGCCCGTTGGCTCCATATTTCTCCATCGTAATCCAGTCGTCCGGGCGAAGCATATCGTTGGCTGACAATTGGATACCCGCAACGAATCCTAACAGCGTATCTTTGAATATCAACATCAGGATGGCTGCCGACGCCCCCAAACCGGCAAACAAGGAGGCTGCCGATTTGTCGATAATCACACTGATAATAAGAATGGCACCAACGAAAAAAACACTCACCTGAAGCAATTGGACAAAACCCTTCAACGGTTTGTTTTTGAAAGATTCTTTCCGGTTGTAAATTTCGAGAACCACGTTGAGAGAGGCATTGATAAAGCGTAGCGACACGGCAATGATATAAATCTTGCAGACCATCTGCAAAAGATCGAGCAGCTTTGGCATTTCGGCACGCGGAAATGCGAGTGGCAACAGGACATAGAGCAGTACGGCCGGGATGATGTGCATCAGCTTGTTGATAATCTTTCGCTCCACAATTAAGTCATCCCATTGGTTTCGTGTTTTCTTTGCCAGCCGTTTGAACATGTTTAAAAATATATACCGGCATATATAATCTATGGCAACGGTAATCAAGATGATGAACAGCAGCATGATTGTGTTGTCCGATACACTGGCCGTATGGCTGACCACTCCCCAGTCAGTCAGCCATTTATTTATACTTTCCTGTATGGTGTCCATATCCGAATCGAATAAACTTGTTTTCGGGGAACAAAACTACAAAAAAATGCCATCATCCCTTTGCGTAAAATATTACTCGGAAGGAAAACAAACATGCACCGCAGGTAAACGGAAATGGCATTGGAGAAACTGGAGCATAAAAGAGGGCATGGAATTGCGATATTTGTTTTTTTATAATTCTATGGATTTTTGTACATTTGCCTCCGCAAACATAAAAACAACCCGTATGTCAATTTCACGCTTCAATGCCGTAGAGAAAGCTTCAAACCGGAAAGCGGTCGAGGCTGTTACTCCTAAACAAAAAGTATCCGAATATTTTGGAGAAAACGTCTTCAACCGGAAGGCGATGCAAAAGTATCTGTCGAAAGAAACCTACCAAGCCCTGACCTATGCGATAGACAATGGCATCCCGATTGACCGGGAAATAGCCAACCACGTAGCGGCCGGTATGCGCATGTGGGCTTTGGAGAAAGGGGCTACCCACTATACACACTGGTTTCAGCCGTTGACCGACGGCACGGCGGAAAAACATGATGCCTTTGTCGAGCACGACAAAAATAGCGGAATGATAGAAGAATTCAGCGGTAAACTGCTTGCCCAGCAGGAACCGGATGCATCCAGCTTCCCGAACGGGGGGTTGCGTAACACGTTTGAGGCACGAGGCTATTCTGCGTGGGATCCCTCTTCGCCTGCATTCATCGTGGATGATACGCTTTGTATTCCGACTGTTTTCATCGCTTATACCGGTGAAGCGTTGGATTATAAGACTCCTTTGATTCGTTCCATCGAAGCGCTCAATAGAGCGGCTCGGGAGGTATGTCATTATTTTAATGAAGATGTCAATAAAGTCATTACTTATCTGGGGTGGGAACAGGAATATTTTCTGGTTGACGAAGACCTGTATTCCGCCCGTCCGGATTTGTCTTTGACGGAGCGTACATTGCTCGGTCATGAAAGTGCAAAGAACCAGCAGCTTGACGACCACTATTTCGGGGCAATCCCGTCGCGCGTCCAAGAGTTCATGAAAGAACTGGAGGTCGAATGTTATAAATTGGGCATCCCGGTGAAAACCCGCCATAATGAGGTGGCGCCGAACCAGTTTGAATTGGCGCCGATTTATGAAGAATGCAATTTGGCGAACGACCATAACCAGTTGTTGATGTCCGTGATGAAGCGGGTGGCCCGTCGGCATAATTTTCGCGTGTTGCTTCACGAGAAACCGTTTAAAGGAGTAAACGGTTCGGGTAAGCACTGTAACTGGTCGATGGGGACTGATACGGGTATCAATCTCTTTTCGCCGGGAAAGAACCGGGAAGACAATTTGCGGTTCATCACGTTTGTCGTCAATTCGCTGGTGGCCGTCTACAAATATAATTCATTGTTAAAAGCCAGTATCGCTTCGGCTACCAATGCACACCGTCTGGGGGCAAACGAGGCGCCTCCCGCCATTATTTCTTCCTTTATGGGAACACAGATTTCAGATATTCTCGACCGGTTTGAAAAATGCTCCATAGAGGATGCCATCGAGGTGGACGACAAAAAACGTCTGCATCTGGGTTTTGGACAGATTCCGGAGTTGCTGTTGGATAATACAGACCGGAACCGTACATCGCCGTTTGCTTTTACCGGGAACCGGTTTGAATTCCGGGCGTTAGGTTCGTCCGCCAATTGTGGGTCGGCCATGTTGGCGCTCAATTCGGCCGTCGCTTATCAACTGCGCTTGTTCAAGCAGGATGTGGAAGCCTTGCGTGCGGAGGGGGAGAGCAAAGAAGCTGCTATATTTGAAGTATTGAAAGCTTATATCAAGGATTCCAAACCGATTCGTTTCGATGGAAACGGCTACAGTGAAGAATGGAAAGAAGAGGCTAAGCGTCGCGGATTGGACTGCGAATGCAGTGTCCCGCTCCAATATGATGCGTACCTGAAACCGGAGGTTGTCCGGATGTTCGAAGCAACCGGCGTGTTAAGTCGGAAGGAATTGGAAGCACGTAACGAAGTAAAATGGGAGGTTTATATAAAGAAAGTGCAGATTGAGGCCCGCGTGCTGGGCGACCTTTCGATGAACCATATAATACCGGTTGTGCTCCATTATCAGTCGTTGCTGCTGAGCAATATCACAAAGCTGAAAGAGACGTTCGGTGCAGAAGAATATGAAGATTTGGCTGCAGAACCCCGCCGTTTGGTGCGTAAAATATCCAAACATGTGAATGCGGTTACCCGCCTGACAGACGAGATGATAGAGGCACGCAAAAAGGCGAACCGGATTGCGGATATGCGAACGAAAGCAATTGCGTACCACGATACGGTTGTTCCTTATCTGGATATCATCCGCAGCCATATAGACGAACTGGAGTTGATGGTAGACAACCAGATGTGGCCGCTTCCCAAATATAGGGAATTACTGTTTATCCGGTAAAAGAGAACAGGTATTAGGTGCAAAAGATATACTAAAAAACGGATAAAAGCATTTATTTATTTTTAAGTTGTGTATCTTTGCACATCAGAAAATACGTACGAATGATAGATTTCAAAGAGATACCATCTCCTTGTTATGTGATGGAAGAACGGCTGCTTCGCCGTAATTTGTCATTGATAAAGAGCATAAAGGAACGTGCAGGGGTGAACATCATTTTAGCCTTTAAGGCGTTTGCTTTATGGAAGGCCTTTCCGATTGTGCGTGAATATATCCCTTTCTCTACAGCGAGTTCCAAATTTGAGGCGCAGCTGGCATTTGAAGAGATGGGAAACAAGGCGCATACCTATTCGCCTGCTTATACGGAGGCCGATTTTCCTGCCATATTGAAGTATAGCAGCCACGTGACTTTTAACTCGCTTACGCAGTTTGAACGTTTCTATCCGATGGTTCTGGCCGATGGGAACCGGGTTTCATGCGGGTTACGCATCAACCCTGAGTATTCGGATGTGGGAACGGATTTATATAACCCTTGTGCACCGGGTTCCCGGATGGGGGTCGTCAGGGATTTATTAGGAGACCGGTTGCCCGAAGGCATAGAAGGCTTGCACTTTCATACGTTGTGCGAATCCAATTCCTATGATTTGGAAAAAACATTGAAGGTCGTGGAGGAACGTTTCGGTTGTTTTCTGCCACAAATCAAATGGCTGAATATGGGAGGAGGTCATTTAATGACGCGTAAGGGATATGATACGGAACATTTGATTCGCCTGTTGTGCGATTTCCGCTCCCGCCATCCGAATTTGGAAATCATCATGGAACCGGGTAGTGCGTTTGCTTGGCAGACAGGTTTTTTGCTGACTACGGTTGTGGATATTGTGGAGAATCATGGTATTCAGACGGCTATTATCGATGCCTCTTTCACGTGCCACATGCCCGATTGTCTGGAGATGCCTTATAAACCGGTTATTCGAGGGACGATGGAGCCTACGCCGGGAAAGCCGACGTATCGCATCGGAGGGAACAGCTGTCTGAGCGGTGATTATATGGGCGACTGGTCATTCGAGCAGCCTTTACAAGTGGGAGATCATTTGATTTTTGAAGATATGATTCATTACACAATAGTCAAAACGACGATGTTTAACGGAATACCGCATCCCGCTTTGGCTTTGTGGAGCAAAGATGACCTGTTGGTGATGTACCGTCAGTTTGGTTATGAAGATTATAAAAACAGAATGAGCTGAGTGAAAAACAATAATAAAAGCATTTGAGATATGGGTATTTTTAGCTTTTTTAGTAAAGAAAAAAAGGAAACGCTTGACAAAGGGCTATCGAAAACAAAAGAAAATATGTTTTCCAAGATAACGAGAGTTGTTGCCGGTAAAAGCAAGGTGGACGACGAGGTATTGGATAATCTGGAAGAGGTCCTGATTACGTCGGATGTTGGAGTGAATACTACGCTGAAAATCATATCTCGCATCGAGGCTCGGGTCGCACGCGACAAATATGTGACAACGTCCGAACTGACCGCTATTTTGCGTGAAGAAATCGCTGCTCTGCTGATAGAGAACCATACGGAAGACCTCGATTCGTTTGCTGTCCTGGAAGGGAAGAAGCCGTATGTCATCATGGTGGTCGGCGTCAATGGTGTGGGGAAAACGACCACGATAGGGAAGTTGGCTTACCAGTTCAAGAAGGCCGGAAAGAAGGTTTATCTCGGTGCTGCCGACACGTTCCGTGCTGCCGCTGTCGAGCAGTTGCAGATTTGGGGCGAGCGCGTGGGCGTTCCCGTTGTGAAACAAAAGATGGGAGCTGATCCGGCTTCTGTTGCTTTCGACACGCTTTGCTCTGCAAAAGCGAATGATGCAGACGTGGTAATCATCGACACTGCCGGTCGTTTGCATAACAAAATCAACCTGATGAACGAGTTGACAAAGATTAAGAATGTAATGAAAAAGGTGATTTCGGATGCGCCCCACGAGGTGTTGCTGGTCTTGGACGGCTCGACCGGCCAGAATGCTTTTGAGCAGGCCAAACAGTTTACGGCGGCCACTGAGGTGAACGCGCTGGCGGTAACGAAACTGGATGGCACGGCAAAAGGGGGCGTTGTAATTGGTATTTCTGACCAGTTCCGCATCCCAGTCAAATATATTGGTTTAGGTGAAGGGATGGAAGACCTGCAAGTCTTCAACCGTAAGGAGTTTGTCGATTCGCTCTTCGGCGAGTAAGTAAAAAAGACGCTCGTGTTGCCCGAAAAAGACCGCCGTGTAGCTGAAATTACTCAGGCGTGTAAGTTTAGCTACACGAGCATGTAGTTCCGGCTACACGGCGGTGTTTTTCGGGACGGATGCCGGTGCTTTTACTAAATCCCTATCAAACAATCAGTAAAACGGAATTATGCGAAAGAACAAAGTAGACATCATCACGCTGGGTTGCTCGAAGAATTTGGTAGACTCGGAGCAGCTGATGCGCCAATTCGAAGCTAACGGTTACCGGGTGGAGCATGACCCGCACCGGATAAACGGCGAGGTGGTTGTCGTCAATACATGCGGTTTCATCGGCGACGCGCAGGAGGAATCCATCGAAATGATTCTCAATCTGGGCGCAGCGAAAAAGAAGGGGAAGATAGGCAAACTCTTCGTGATGGGCTGCTTGTCGGAACGCTTCCGGGAGAATTTGGAGCATGAGCTTCCGGAGGTTGACCGCTTTTACGGGAAATTTGACTGGAAGGGCTTGTTGGCAGATTTGGGGAAGAGCTACCATCCCGAGCTGGCTTCCGAGCGCGTCTTGACCACGCCGGCGCATTATGCTTACCTGAAGATTGCCGAAGGATGCAACCGAACCTGTTCGTATTGCGCCATCCCAATCAGTACGGGGCATTACCAGTCTGTGCCGATGGAGGTATTGGAAAATGAAGTCCGCTCGCTGGTAAAAAAAGGAGTGAAGGAGTTTCAGGTGATTGCGCAGGACTTGACCTACTACGGATATGACCTCTACTGGCGGTATGCCTTGCCCGAATTGGTCGAACGCTTGGCAGACATTCCGGGCGTGGAGTGGCTTCGGCTGCACTACGGATACCCGGTCCATTTCCCCTACGACCTGTTGCGCGTGATGCGGGAGCGGGAGAATGTCTGCAACTACATGGACATCGCACTGCAACACATCAGCGACCCGATGTTGAAGCGGATGCGGCGGAACATCACGAAACAGGAGACCTACGACCTAATCCGGCGGATGCGCGACGAGGTACCGGGCATCCATTTGCGCACCACACTGATGGTCGGACATCCGGGCGAGACCGAGCGCGACTTCGAAGAGCTGGTCGAATTTGTAAAAGACATCCGTTTCGAGCGCATGGGCGCCTTTGCTTACAGTCATGAGGCGGGCACTTATTCCTATAAACATTATGCCGATGATGTCGATCCGGAGGTGAAACAGGAACGTTTGGACTGCCTGATGCGCCTGCAAGAGCGTATTTCCGCGCAGGCGAACGAGGCGAAAATCGGACAAATCTATCGGGTGATTATCGACCGCGAAGAGGATGATTTCTACGTGGGGCGCACGGAATTCGACTCGCCGGAGGTCGACCCGGAAATGTTAATCGGCAAGAAGTTCGCGTTAGTTTCCGGGCAATTCTATTTAGCTCGGGTGGAAGATGCGCAAGCGTTTGACCTGTATGGGGAAGTAATCGGATAGAGATAAAAACTGTAAAAAGTTTGTTTGTTACCGGAAAAAATACTAATATAGCTGTTTCATTGGTAAATAGATACGGTATGAAAAATAAAGAAATAGTTGAAGCGTTGGCATCCCGTTTGGAGTGGAGCACACAGGATGTGGCGGATACGCTTGCTGTCTTGGGTTCTGTAATCGCTTCGCGTTTGGTGGATAACGATAGTATCTATTTGCAGGGATTGGGCCAATTCGGGGTAAAGAAAAAGATGGAACGCATATCCGTCAATCCTGCGAATGGGAAGCGTTATCTGGTTCCTCCTAAATTGGTTCCTGTCTTTAAACCGGGAACGACAGTCAAGCATAAACTCAAATCGTTGGAAAGTGATGGATAATCGGTTGACCATACAGGATTTGGCAGGCTTGCTGGCAAAATATACCGGAAAAGACGAAAAGAGCACGGAGCGTTTTTTACGGGAATTCATTCAGGTGGTCACAGAAGGTGTGTATGCAGACAAACTGGTTAAAGTAAAGGGACTGGGTACGTTCAAAATCATTCCGGTCGAGAAACGGGAGAGTATTCACGTGAATACGGGAGAACGGTTTGTTATCCCGGCGCATTACAAGTTTTCGTTCCTTCCCGACAAGGAGCTACGCGAGCAGGTCAATCGGCCTTTCTCCATCTTCGAAACGACGGAATTGGCTGCTGATGTCGACTTCACGGATGTACCGGTCGTTTCTGAAAATCAATCGGAAACAAGTGAAGAGCCAGCGGATGAATCGGTTGAAGAGCTGTTGCCTGAGACAATTCAACCAGTCTCCCATGAATCGGATTCTGCGGAAGAAAAAGGTTTGCCGGAAGAGGTAACAAAGAAGAAGTCGAAGAAACGGTCGTTGTGGATAGGAAGCGGAGTGGCGTTGCTTGTAGCGGGGGTGATTCTTTTTGTTTTCTGTTTAAGACCCGGTTTGTCAGGAAAGGGGAAAAGCGTTGAACTGGCTTTATTGTCGGATACCGTCCGCCCGGAGGGGCTTGATTCTGCCTCTTCATCTGTTCAAATCATGGTTGCTGACACCGTGAATCCGAAGCCGCAAACGGAACAGGTGGTCGATTCTACGACTACTCAAGCAGAACAGGTAATCGCTCAAGTCCGGATTCAGCCGGGCAGCCGGTTGACATTGGTTGCATTGAAGTATTATGGCCATAAATTGTTTTGGGTTTACATTTATGAATATAACAAGGCTGTCATCAAAGATCCGAATAATATACCAATAGGAACGGTAATCGACGTCCCGGCACCGGAGATGTATGGAATTGATAGCCATGACCGTGTTTCACTGGAAAAGGCGGCTATCCGCCAAACAGAGATTCTGAAGGGTGGAGGATGAAAAAAGAGACCTTCTTGTTAAGTAAAATAAAACAGGATGAATCCGGGTCTGTGTTTAGTATTATTTAACTGCGTAAGTATAAAAACACGGATTTAACATTTCTAATTTTGTACAGCAGAAAAAGTAGTAACCATATTATATAAATGAAGAAAATCTATGAGTCAGACAGTAGACATTCGTGAGTTGAACGAGCGGATTGAAAGTAAGAGTTCGTTTGTGAACATGATTACAATGGGTATGAACCAAGTAATAGTAGGCCAGAAACATTTGGTAGAATCCTTATTGATTGGCTTGCTTTCGGACGGTCATATCTTGTTGGAAGGTGTGCCGGGATTGGCAAAAACTCTGGCGATTAAGACGCTGGCTTCATTGATCGATGCAAAATATAGCCGTATCCAGTTTACTCCAGATTTGTTGCCTGCGGACGTAATTGGTACGATGGTTTATAGTCAGAAAAGCGAAGAATTCCAAGTGAAGCAAGGACCCGTCTTCGCTAATTTTGTATTGGCGGATGAAATAAACCGTGCTCCGGCAAAAGTACAGAGTGCATTGTTGGAGGCGATGCAGGAACGTCAGGTAACGATTGGTGAAAATACGTACGAATTGCCCTCTCCTTTCTTGGTTATGGCAACCCAGAACCCAATTGAGCAGGAAGGAACTTATCCGTTACCGGAAGCTCAAGTGGATCGTTTTATGTTGAAGGTGATTATTTCTTACCCGAAAAAAGAGGAAGAGAAGTTGATTATTCGTCAGAATATTTCGGGTGTTGAGCCTGAAATAAAGCCAATATTGAGCAAGGAGGAGATATTGGAGGCCCGGAAAGTGGTACGGGAGGTATATTTGGATGAAAAGATAGAGCGTTACATTGTAGACATTGTGTTCACAACCCGTTTCCCGCAAGAATATGGATTGGCTAATTTAACGAATATGATTTCATTTGGCGCATCTCCTCGTGCATCCATCAGTTTGGCTTCGGCGGCCCGCGCGTATGCGTTCATCAAACGAAGAGGGTATGTGATTCCGGAAGATATCCGTGCTGTCTGTCACGATGTGATGCGTCATCGTATCGGCCTAAGCTACGAGGCAGAGGCCAACAATCTGACGGCAGAAGAGGTTATTAGCGAGATTTTGAATAAAGTAGAAGTACCTTAATTAATCGACAATTGATGATTGACAATTGGCAATTGATGAGATTGTCCGTTGTCAATTATCAATTGCTAATTGTCAATTGGAAAAGGTGGAAACAAGTGAGTTATTGAAAAAAGTTCGACAGATAGAGATAAAGACGCGAGGGTTATCGCGTAATATCTTTGCCGGTCAATATCATTCAGCCTTTAAAGGGCGAGGGATGGCATTTAGTGAGGTGCGCGAATATCAATTCGGAGATGATATTCGTGATATCGATTGGAATGTAACAGCTCGCTATGTCCGTCCGTATGTGAAAGTGTTTGAAGAAGAGCGGGAACTGACAGTGATGCTCCTGATCGATGTCTCGGGAAGCCGGGATTTCGGGACGGTGCATGTCATGAAAAAGGAAATCATTACAGAGATTGCCGCCACGCTTGCTTTTTCGGCGATACAAAATAATGATAAGATAGGTGTGATTTTCTTTTCTGACAAAGTTGAGAAATTTATTCCACCGCAAAAAGGGAGAAAACATATCTTATATGTGATTCGTGAATTGATCGATTTTCATCCGGAAGAGAAACAAACCAATATCGCGCAAGTGCTAAAATATATGACCAATGCGATAAAAAAACGATGTACTGCATTTTTGATTTCTGATTTTATTGATAAAGACGGTTTCAAGGATGCACTGACAATCGCGAACCGTAAGCATGATGTCGTAGCTATACAAGTGTATGATGAGCGTGAAACGGAATTGCCCTCTGTTGGTTTAATGAAAATCAAAGATGTAGAGACTGGGCAGGAACGCTGGATTGACAGCTCTTCTGCACGTGTACGAGCGGCTTATAAGGCATGGTGGAATCGGCGGCAGGCAGCGATGGATGATACATTCAAAAAGTGTCGGGTCGATTCGGTTTCAATCCGGACGGAAGATGATTATGTGAAAGCGTTGATAGCGTTGTTTGATAAACGTAATTAGTTATAAACAAATGAAGTTGATAAAGAAAAACATTCTGTTTCTGATAGGATTTCTTTTTGTAACGACTTTTGGAGGCCGATTGTATGCACAACAGGCATTAATAGACGTTCATATTGATTCAGCAGCCATATTGATTGGTGAACAGACGGTCTTGCATCTTACTGTAACAACCGATAAAGATCGTGCAGTCCAAGTCGTCGTTCCGCGCGATACCTTGATGGCTGGGGTGGAGGTAATTGATGTTCCCAAAGCCGATTCGACTGAAATTGAGAATAATCGTTTGCTGATTAAACAGGATGTTTTGATTACCTCTTTTGATTCAGCACTTTACCTGTTACCTCCTTTTTTGTTGATTGATGGAAATGATACGGTACGGTCTAACCAAGTGGCATTGAAAGTCTCAACGATTCCTGTTAATGTAGATAATCCGGAAGAATTTTATGATATCAAGGATATATGGAAACCTCCGTTCGTATTGGCTGATTATTATGCATGGATTTTTGGTATTCTATTAGCTCTTTTGTTGATATGTGCAGCTGTTTACATAATCAAGCGTCTCCGTAATCGGCAATCTTTGATTCCATTCAAGAAAGAAGAGCCGAAACTGTCACCGTATGAGCAGGCAATCAAAGAGCTGAATGCAATTAAGCAACAAAAGTTGTGGCAACAGGGGCGTAGCAAGGAGTATTATACATTGATAACGGAAACACTGCGTCGTTATATCGTAGAACGTTTTGACATCAATGCAATGGAAATGACTTCGGGTGAGATATTAGATTTGATTCGAAAACAGGGGGAAGCTGATTCTGTGTATGAGAATCTGAAACAAATCATGCAGTTGGCAGATTTCGTGAAATTTGCCAAGTTCAATCCACTACCCGACGAAAACGATTTGAGTATGGTAAATGCTTATTTGTTTGTCAATCAAACAAAAATAGAAGAACCGGAAGTAAAAGATGCAACAACAGAAACCTCTGCGGAGACATCGAATAAAGCTTCTGAAGAGAATGCTGACCGTGCAATATCACATTCTCATTCTAATGAGTTAAAAAAGGATATAACAAATGAGTTAAAAAATAAGTAAAGATGGTATTTGCAAATCCTACATATTTATATTTGTTATTGTTACTCATCCCAATGATAGGATGGTACATCTACAAGTTGAGTCGGAACCAAGCGAGTTTGCAGGTGTCGTCGACAGAGATGTTCGATGCGCCGGAAACCCGTTCGTGGAGGATTTGGCTTCGGCATGTGCCTTTTGTTTTGCGAATGGCGGCAATAGCCATATTAATTGTGATATTAGCACGCCCACAGTCGACTAACAGTTGGCAAAACTCGACTACGGAAGGTATCGACATCGTTTTGGCTATGGACATATCGACAAGTATGCTGGCGCAAGACTTGAAGCCGAATCGTTTAGAGGCGGCTAAAGACGTGGCAGCTTCTTTTATTAATGGAAGGCAGAACGACAATATCGGCTTGGTGGTTTTTGCAGCAGAAAGTTTCACACAGTGTCCGTTGACAACGGATCATGCGGTTTTGCTGAACCTGTTCAAGGATATTCAAACGGGCCTCCTTAACGACGGAACGGCTATCGGATTGGGATTGGCAAATGCCGTAAGCCGCATCAAGGATAGTCAAGCGAAATCGAAAGTCATCATCCTCCTGACGGATGGTGTGAACAATCAAGGTGAGATTGCCCCAGTGACAGCAGCAGAAATAGCCAAAACATTCGGAATCCGTGTATACACAATTGGGGTCGGGACAATGGGCAAAGCACCCTATCCGTTTCAAACGGCTTTCGGGGTGCAATATCAAAACATTGATGTTGAAATCGACGAGCCAACACTGAAACAGATCGCAGCGACGACCGGTGGACAATATTTTCGTGCAACGGACAACGCCAGTCTGAAAGAAATCTATTCAGAGATAGACCAAATGGAGAAAACAAAGATTAGTGTACAACAATATAGCAAGAAACAAGAAGAATATAAGAACTGGGCAATTTTGCTCTTTGCTTTATTGTTGTTTGAGATAGTTTTAAGGAATACATTAGTAAGGAATATACCGTAAAGAAAGAGGCTTATGTTTCGTTTTGCACATCCGGATTTTTTATATTTGCTCTTCGTGCTTCCGGCACTGTTGGTGTTTTATGTCTATACAAGGAAGTTACGCAGGAAGGCTCTCAAGCGGTATGGCAACCCTGAGTTGTTGGCTGAGTTGATGCCCGAAGTTTCGTCAAAACGGCATCACCTGAAATTCTGGCTTTTGTTTGGAGCCATCGCAATGGTGATTATCGTAATGGCGGGTCCGCAGTTCGGTTCTAAATTGGAAACCGTAAAGCGACAAGGCGTAGAAATTATGGTTTGTTTGGATGTTTCCAACTCTATGCTGGCAGAAGACGTCCAACCCAACCGTTTGGCAAAAGCCAAGCAAATGTTATCAAGGTTGACGGATGATTTTACGAATGACAAATTAGGTTTGATTGTGTTTGCAGGGGATGCTTTTACCCAGCTCCCGATTACATCCGATTATGTGTCTGCCAAAATGTTCCTTTCGTCCATTAATCCATCAATGGTTTCCACGCAAGGGACAGCAATTGGAGCTGCAATCAATTTGGCGATGCGTTCTTTTACGCCGAGCGAGACGTCGGATAAGGCGATTATATTAATTACCGACGGAGAAAATCATGAAGACAATGCGGTGGCAGCAGCAGCCGTCGCTGCAGAGAAAGGTATTCATGTGAATATCGTAGGCATGGGCAATCCGAAAGGCAGTCCGATTCCTATCTATGAGAGTAGGGATTATATGAAAGATAGAGAAGGTAATGTCGTGATAACGAAATTAAGCGAACAGATGTGCCAAGAAATTGCGACAGCAGGACATGGCATTTATGTACGTGCCGATAACACCAACTCGGCACTCCGCGCATTGCAAAAGGAGATTGAAAAAATGAACAAGTCTGAGTTGGATAGCAAAGTGTATTCAGAATACGACGAACGATTTCAGACATTTGCCTGGATTGCGTTGATCCTGTTGATAATCGATTTCATGACACTGGATCGGAAGAACCGCATATTCAGGAAAATCAAATTATTTTCTTAACGCTATGAATAAAATGGGACATATACAGACAACGATACTATGGACAGTCGCGGCATTTCTGCTTTGTGCGGGAAATGCAGGGGCACAGAAAGCAGAACGGAAAAATGTCCGTGAAGGGAATAAACTGTATGAAGGAGAGAAATATACAGAAGCCGAAATTGCTTATCGGAAGAGTTTAGAGGTAAATCCTCGTTCGGTAGAAGGGACTTACAATTTAGGAAATGCGTTGTATAAACAAAATAAATTCCCCGAAGCAGCCGAACAGTATCAACTGATAGCAGGGCAAAGCGAGAAAATGAAGGAAACCGAAGAGGGAAAGGCACGTTTGGCCGCCATGTATCATAACGTCGGCAATATCGGGATGCAAAACAAGGAATATGCGAAAAGTGTAGAGGCCTATAAGCAATCTTTACGCTTGAACCCCAAAGACGATGAAACGCGCTATAACCTGGCATTGGCACAAAAACTATTGCACGACCAGCAGCAACAACAGCAGAATCAAGATCAAAATAAGGATCAAGATCAAGATAAACAGAAAGATGAACAAAATCAACAAGACCAACAACAGCAAAATCAGGATCAGCAACAACAGGATGATAACAAACAAAATAAGACGCAACAGCAGCAACAGCCAAACGAGCAAATGAGCAAAGACAATGCGCAACAACTCTTGGATGCGTTCCTCCAAGATGAAAAAGACACGCAAGAGAAGGTAAAGAAGGCACAAGCTCAGCAACAGCAGCGTCGTCGGACAGAAAAAGAATGGTAGAATAAAAAACAGTAAATAGAAAAATAGATATAGATAATGAGAAAATTGGTTTTCTTATTGCTCCTCTTAACAACTTTCGGAGTAGTGACTCGTGCAGACGAGATTACATTCAAGGCATCTGCTCCCGAAGCTGTTATCATGGGAGAAACGTTTAGATTGTCATACACGGTGAACGCCGAAGGTAAGGATTTGCGGATACCAGAAATAACAGATTTTGAGGTATTGATAGGGCCGTCTACATCCACAAGCATGAGCACACAAGTGTTGAATGGGAAAGTAAGCACAGAAACATCTTTAACCTTTACTTATATTCTTCAGCCCAAAAAAGAGGGCACTTTCACGATTGCCCCAGCTACGATTAAGGTTAATAATGCGAGTTATACTTCAAACGCTGTAAAAATCAAAGTGCTTCCTCCCGATAAAGCGGATGAAGCCTCTGCGCAAGGAGAGGGCAATACATCCTCTTCTTCTGCCATAGGGAAAGACGATTTGTTTATTACAGCTGTTGTTTCGAAGAAAAATGTGTATGAACAAGAAGGTTTTTTAGTTACCTATAAGCTATATGCGAATCCGCGAAAAGCGAATGTCGTCGGCATCAATCAAATCAAACTACCTGAGTTTGAAGGCTTTCTGACACAAGATGTAGAACTGCCCACAAATCGCCAGTTGACATTGGAAAACTATAATGGGATAAATTATGGAACCTTTATTGTGAGGCAGTCTGTCCTTTTCCCGCAACGTTCCGGGAAAATCACGATACCCAGCGGGAGTTTGGATGTTGCCCTCCGGGTACAAGAACAGTCACGCAGGCCGAGAAGTGTATTCGATTTCTTTGAAGACGCCGGCTTTGTGAACGTCAACAAGACCGTGCCTATTTCGCCTGTGACGGTAGAGGTACAACCGCTTCCTTCCGGCAAGCCGGCTTCTTTCTCCGGTGGAGTTGGAAATTTCACAATGACCTCTTCTATCAGTTCCGAGCAGCTAAAAACAGATGAAGCCGTCACGGTCAAAGTCACGATTTCGGGTAATGGAAATGTCAAATTGTTGAAGAATCCGGAAGTCGAATTCCCGAATGATTTTGACATTTATGACCCGAAAGTGGAAACCAACATCAAAACGACAACCGGTGGCTCGACGGGGACAAAGACAATCGAGTATATGGCAATCCCGCGTTATGCTGGTGATTTTGAGATACCGGCAATCGCATTTTCCTATTTTGACACGAAGAGTGGAGCATATAAGACACTTACCTCCGGCCCTTACAAATTACACGTCGAACAAGGACAGGGAAGCGGGAATGCTCCGGTAGTTTCCAATTTCAGCAACAAGGAAAGTGTCAAATATTTGGGAAAAGACATCCGTTATTTGAAAGTAAATCATATCCGTTTTGTCCCGCGTGATGATTTGTTTTTCGGTTCTCTTCCGTTTTATTTGTGCTACCTGATTCCGGCTGTGCTTTTCATCGTCTTTTTCTTCGTTTACCGCAAGCAAGTAAAGGAAAATGCGAATATAGCATTAGTCCGTACAAAGAAAGCAAACAAAACTGCAGTCAAACGGCTGAAGAATGCGGGCAAACTGTTGAAGGAAAACAAGAAAGAAGAATTTTATGACGAGGTATTGCGTGCCTTGTGGGGATATTTGAGTGACAAATTAAGCATTCCAAAAGCAAATTTGACAAAGGATAATGTGGAAGCCGAATTGGCTAAATATGGCGTGGATGAACCTTTGATTATCGAATTTATGGACATTCTGAACACATGCGAGTTTGCCCGTTATGCTCCGGCGCAAGCATCGGATGCGATGGATAAGTTATATGAACAGACAATAGATGCCATCGGAAAGATGGAAAATACCATTAAAAAGTAAAAAAAGATGAAGACAAATATACAGATTAGAAGAATTTTGTTTTTCTTCTTGGCTCAATTGGCCATAGCCGGTCTTTGGGCTCAAGAAGAGACTATCAAAGAAGCAGAGTCGGCCTACGCAAAAGAAGATTATAAAAAGGCTATCGAACTTTATGAGGAACTTTTGAATACGTATGGAGAATCGGCCGACGTTTATTACAATTTGGGAAATGCTTATTATAAATCCAATCGGGTTGCGCCGGCTATCTTGAATTATGAACGTGCGTTGTTATTGGATCCGGGAGACGGGGATATCCGTTTCAACTTGCAAATGGCCCGTCAGAAAGCAATTGACAAAATCGAGCCTGTAGGCGAATTTTTCTTTTTCCGCTGGTTTGACCAGTTGCAAAATCGAGGTGCAGCCGACTCGTGGGCAAAAGCGGGAATCATTTGTTTTCTTCTGTTTATCGGCTGTTTGGCCATGTTTTTCTTTTCGAAATGGATGCGCCTGAAAAAGGTGAGTTTCTATTTGGGATTGTGTTGTCTGGTATTGGTCATTCTGTTTAATGTCTTTGCCCATAACCAGAAAAAAGAATTGGTAAACCGGCAGGATGCGATTGTTTTTGCACCCACAGTTACGGTGAAAAGTTCGCCCGATACAAGTGGTACAGACCTTTTTATTTTGCATGAGGGGACAAAAGTTTCAATTAAAAGTAAACTGGGCGAATGGAGTGAAATTGAAATGGAAGACGGAAACGTAGGTTGGATGCCCTGTAAAGACCTTGAAGTAATTTGAGAGATAAACACTTCCGTATAAAAAATTATACAGATTCGTATGATTGAAAAAATACTCTTTTACGAGCGCGATGCTTTTTTTGCGTTGAATGGTAGTGATTCAGCCTTTTTAGACCGCTTCATGTGGCTTTTTACGGGAAAGGATGTATGGTTGCCTCTGGCAATTCTGATTATAGGCGTGTTGGTATATAAAAAGGATTGGAGGGAGTCTTTGCTTATCTTTTCAGCCATTGCATTAGTCGTCTTGTTGTGTGACCAATTTGCTTCTCACGTATGTAAACCCTTGTTTACCCGGTTCCGGCCGACACATCATCCTGATTTTATGGAAGAAGTGAAGGTTGTCTTTAATTATCGGGGCGGACTTTACGGTTTCATCTCCAGCCATGCAGCAAACGCTTTTGGTTTTGCCACTTTGATGGCATTGATTATGAGAAACCGATGGTTCGAGTGGACGATATTTTTGTGGGCCGCTTTGACTGCTTATTCGCGGATTTATTTGGGAGTTCATTTCATCTCAGACGTAGTTCCGGGAATAATTGTAGGTGTTTTGTTTGGATATGTTGTCTACAAACTCCACCAGTTTGTCCGTTCAAAGTGGTTGCCAAATGCTCAACCGGCAACCACTCCAATTTATTCCAAAAGACGTATTCACCTCATTATCTACGCAATATATACAACCGTGCTATTGATAGCCATTTTCAACGAGCCGCTTGTTACGCTTCTTCGCGGCTGAAGACATGTCGTAAAGCATAATTATTAATACCTCGATAATTTGTAGGTCTGATTTTTAATGTCTAAGTTCGAGGCATCAAATAGAATTAACAAAATATGAACCTGTAAAAAGAAGGGAACTATGACGAAGATAATTACATTTAATGAATTGCGCAGGCTGAAAGACAGCCTGCCGGATGGAAGTAGTCATCGTATTGCCGATGAATTGGGAATTTCAGTAGAAACGGTTCGCAATTATTTCGGTGGACATAATTTTACGGAAGGTAAGAGTTGCGGCATCCATATCGAACCGGGACCGGACGGAGGCCTGGTCGTTTTGGATGATACTACCATTTTTGAACGTGCCCTACAGATATTGGCAGAAAAAGAGGACGCTTCAGAAATACCAAGTGCGTAAAAAACGATTTATAGAGAAGTCCCATAGCTGAAAACAGATAAAAGTAAGCTATGGGACTTTTTTGCTACACTCGATTGTTTTATATATAAAAAAATGCATATGGAAGATAAATTAATTACATTAGCCATTCATACGTATGAGAAAGCGCAAATTCTCAGAACGATACTGGAAACGGAGGGCATCGAAGTATACATTCATAACGTCAATCAGATTCAGCCGGTGATTTCGGCCGGTGTTCGTGTCCGGATTAAAGAAAGCGACCTCCCTCACGCCTTGCGCGTCATTGAAGATACGCAGTGGTTGAAAGAAGAAAAGGAGCTGGCGAAACAATCTCCTGTGCCGCAAGAAAAAAGAGTGTTGATTCCGGTTGATTTTTCTGACTATTCCTACAAAGCGTGTGAGTTAGGTTTTCATTACGCGGAAGCAATCGGGGCGAAAGTAAAACTATTGCATGTCTATTTTACACCCTATATTCCCTCGACAACTCCTTTGGGAGAAACAATGATTTACCAGATGGAAGAAGAAGAGACCGTACAGCGCGTCATGAAAACGGTTACGGGCGATATGAGCCGCATGTGTGAAACGCTCAACAGCAAGATTGCATCGGGCGAACTGCCAAATGTCGGTTATGATTATGAACTTCGCGAGGGGTTGCCCGAAGAAGAAATCATCGCTTATAGCAATGAATATCACCCGAATCTGATAGTAATGGGGACGCGAGGAAAAAGCAAGAAAGACATGGATTTGATAGGCAGTGTAACCGGAGAGGTGATAGAGGTCAACCGCGTGCCGGTCTTGGCGATTCCGGAGCATGTGCCGTTCCACAATTTGGCAGACGCGAAAGAGATTGCTTTTGCCACCTCCTTCAACCAGCGCGATTTGCTCGCCTTTGATGAGTTCATGTCCGTCATCCGGCCTTACAAAGATGTGCACATACATTTGTTTAATATCTCGACAAGTCACGACGAGTGGAACGAGATTCGCCTTGCCGGCATTCAGGATTATTTGTTACGGCAATATCCGGAAGCGCATATCACATATACCGTATTGGATGATGGCGACTTGCTGCTGGCCGTAGAGAAGTTTGTCCGTGATGAGCATATCGACGTAATCGCATTGAGTACCTATCGCCGGAATGTGTTGGCACGCATGTTCAATCCGTCGATTGCGCATAAAATGCTGTTCCATACAAATACGCCGTTACTGGTGATGCACGCCATCAAGTAAAGCGGAGGGGAAGCACATAAAAAGAGCAGTGGCGCTCCCTCGTGAAATTTCACGGGGATGCGCCACTGCCTTCTTTTTTTATTCCGACATCTTTTAAGGCTCGACCTGCACCTTGACAATGGCTTTGCGGATGTTTCCCTGTCCGATTCCCGGCGCATGCCCATCTGCCGGGAAGTAGATGGCGAATTGTCCCGGATAGATGCGAGTGTAGGCCGTAGGCTGGTCGATGTAGAATGTGATATCTTTCTCTTCGTTATAAGGAGCAGATTCTGCCTGCAACTCGCTGCCCGATTTCCAACCGATGGTCTCGACACCGAAAAGGGGCATCTGGATATCGATGTATTTCCGATGCGTTTCGATGACGGCATCTTTCATCTCTTTTCCGAAAATGCTGGAAACGGTAACATACAAGCGCGAGCCATCCAGTTCGTACTTCCCGTCAGCCAGTTTGGAGAAATCGGTCGTTTTTATGTAGTCAAAAGCCTTTTTAAATAAAGGGTGCAGGTGCTCCACGTGCTGCGTGTTTTTTATTGAATCAAGTATCATTACGCTATTGTTTTATATTTGTTTTGTTATTCGATTGCTTAACAAAGGTCGCATATTCGAGTGTTAAATAATAGTCTATCTTTCATAAATAA
>CAYXIX010000003.1:0-37575 GCA_964465405.1 uncultured Parabacteroides sp.
TAACAAAAATCACTGAGAATCCGTGTAAAAGTAACGGAGATTTCTATCCATAAATTCAGTTGTCGTGTGAATTTCGACTTGGTTTTAAATTTGCTTATTATCTTTGACATGAAAAAAAGAGATAGAATATGAAAATATTAATCGTGGAAGATGAGCCTTCGTTACGCGAATTGATGCAACGTACGCTTGTGAAAGAGCGTTATGTGGTCGAGGCGGCTGCTACTTTTCGTGAAGCGGAAATGAAAATCGCAGATTATACGTATGATTGTGTTTTGCTGGACATTATGTTGCCTGATGGTAACGGCTTGCAGCTTCTTGCCGAGTTGAAACGGCAAGGACGACGCGAACGTGTCATTATTTTGTCTGCACGTGATTCAATCGAAGATAAAGTCGAAGGGCTTGAGCAAGGAGCCGACGACTACCTGCCCAAACCGTTTCATCTGGCTGAATTGAATGCCCGTATCCGCAGTGTGCTCCGGCGGCAACGGGACGGGGTAACTTCTGATATCCGGATAGGAAACCTGCGGATAGAACCGGATAGCTTCCGGGTATTTGTGGATAGCCGGGAGGTAGAATTGCTGCGTAAGGAATATGATATACTGTATTACTTTGCCAATCGCCCGAATCATATCATCGACAAAGCGGTGTTGGCAGAGGCCGTCTGGGGAGACCATGTAGACCAAGCGGATAATTTCCATTTTGTTTATGCACAGGTGAAGAACCTGCGCCAGCAGCTGAAACGGGCGAGGGCTGATGTCGAAATACGTTCGGTGTACGGCTTCGGTTATAAGCTGGTGCTCAATGAATCAGGTAGCGGAGAGGGGAATAAGTGAGATGAAGTTGATTTACGTTGTTCTGATTCGTCTGTCGATTGCGCTGCTGTTGGTGCTGACGGGGTGGACTGTTTTTTTCTACTTCACAATGATTGACGAGATTAATGATGAGGTGGACGACGCGCTGGAAGATTATTCGGAGACAATTATCATCCGTGCGCTCGCCGGACAACCGCTCCCTGCTGTGAGCGACGGGACCAATAATACGTACGAGATTCGTCCCATCTCCGCAGACGAAGCCCGGCAGACTCCGGCTATCGAGTATTATGACGCGGCTATCTATATCCCCGAAAAGGAGGAAACAGAACCGGCACGCGTGTTGCAGACGATATTCCGCGACAAATCCGACGCCTATTTCCTCTTGAAAGTATCGACGCCCTCTTTTGAAAAGGAAGACTTGCGCGATGCGATGGCCAATTGGATTCTGTTCCTTTATGGCGTCTTGCTGGTGACGATTGTGGGCGTTTGCGTGTGGGTTTTCTTTCGCAGTCTGCGCCCTCTTTATGCTTTGTTGCATTGGTTGGATAGCTATTTGCCGGGACGCTTGTCTAAGCCTGTTCCCGATCCTGAAGACTCGAATATCACGGAGTTCCGCCGCCTGAACCGGGCGGCTAAGCAGGCCGTAGACCGTTCGGAAGCGCTCTTCGAACAGCAGAAACAGTTTATCGGGAATGCCTCCCACGAGCTGCAAACACCCCTCGCGGTTTGCAACAACCGCATCGAGTGGCTGCTCGACAATACTGAGCTGACGGAAGAGCAGATGGGCGAGCTGTTCAAGACGAAGCAGACATTGGCCTACATCGTCCGCCTCAATAAATCCTTGTTGTTCCTCTCGCGTATCGACAACGGGCAGTTTGCCGATTCACATCCGGTCGATATGAACAGCATCGTCGAGCGTCTTCTGGATGATTACCGGGAGATATTCGTTCATTATGAGGTGACGGCTTCGCTGGATGCTCCCGGACGGCTTGTGTTGCTGATGAACGAGACCCTTGCCGAGTCGCTGGTGGCCAATCTGTTGAAGAATGCGTTCGTCCATAATCGGAAAGGAGGGTACGTGCGTGTCTATATGGATACGAACACATTGACTGTTGCCAATACGGGCGAGCCTGTCCCGCTGGACGCAGCGCATGTGTTCGAACGTTTCTATCAGGGGGGCAAGAAGCCGGAGTCGACGGGACTTGGGTTGGCGATTGTCGATGCCATCTGCCGGCAGTATGGTTTCCGGGTTACATACCGGTATGAAAATGGAGAACATCGTTTCTCTGTGTTGCATGATAAATGATAGTATATGGAAAAGGAAGAGAATCAATTGCATAGCGTATGCGTCTACGGTGCGTCGAGTGCGTCGGTAGACACGGTATATCACGATGCCGCCTTCCGGTTGGGGCAATTGCTGGGCGCGAGGGGAATACACGTTATCAACGGGGCGGGTAACACTGGCCTGATGCGTGCCGTGTCGGACGGGGCACTCGGGGAGGGTGGACGGGTGACGGGGGTCATCCCCCGCTTCATGGTAGAGCAAGGCTGGTATCACACAGGCTTGACCGAGTTGCAGGTGGTCGACACGATGCACGAGCGGAAGCGCCGGATGGCAGAGCTTTCGGACGCGGTCGTCGCCCTGCCTGGCGGCTGCGGCACGCTAGAGGAGCTGCTCGAGATCATCACTTGGAAGCAGCTGGGCTTGTATTTCGGGCCGGTGGTCATCCTCAACACTGCAGGCTACTACGACGCACTGCTGGCGATGCTCTCCCGTGTGGTAGACGACCGCTTCATGCGTCCGGAGCACGCGCGCCACTGGGCAGTCGCCGCGACACCGGACGAAGCGCTCCGCCTCATCTACACAGAGCCGCGCTCTGACGAGTCGGTACGACGGGCGGCGCTTACCTGACCTTCTGGAACCATATCCCTGCCGCTATTCCAATCAACAAGCCAAAGAACAGCCTCACTTCATGTCGAGCAAGCAGCCGGCTTGTAAAACCGGCTGACTTTCTTTTTTCACCGAGCGCGAAACCTGATTCATTTACTTAATCAACTCCGTCAACTTCACCTTCTGGAAGGTCATGTGGGCGACGCTCGACTCATAAAGGATGCCGACCGTCTCGCGGTCGATGAGGGTCAGGCAGGAGTAGCCCCAACCCTCTTCTTCATCTAAGAGCAACTGCTGGTCGGCAGGCCATGTGAGTCCGCCATCCATGCTTGCTTTGATTGTGATGTGGTGGCGTCCTTCGGTAGTATTGGGGTTCGAGAAGAGGAGGAGGTCTTTCCCTAAGACATTGTCTTTGGCATCTATGTGCAGAAGGCTTGCCATACAGACCGGTTCGGGCAGGACGCTGCGGCTGGAGGGGTGCTCCGTCCAGGTGTGGCCCAAGTCGCGCGTGGTGGCGACCGCCCGGCTGCCGCCTCGATTGTCACGCATGTTGAGCATCAACGTGCCCGGCTCCACTTCGGCGACTTGGGCTTCCGTCGTGTTGGTGCGTGCGAGGTTGTGGATGTGCCACGTTTCGCCCCGGTCTTGGCTGTACATGATACCGGCATTGGGTATTCGTGTGGAGTCGATGAACTGGATGGGGAAGACCAGCGTGCCGTCGTGCATGGTGATGCCCCGTCCGGGCCCTTGCAAGAGGAAGTACCACGAAGGTTTTTTCACTTGCCGGGTGATGTTGATGGGCCGGCTCCAAGTACGGCCGTCGTCTGTGCTTTTGACCAGCATCAGCTGCGCGGTCTCGTCCGGCTCCATGCCCGGCAAAGAGTTCCACCAGGCGCGCTTGTTTCCCATGCCGTGTGTCCATGCGGCAACAACCCAGACGGTGTTGGTCTTCGTGTCCACGAGGATGGAGGGGTCGCCGACTCCGTTCTGCGCATGTGGCAACCCGCCGTTCTCCCCGAAGGTCATCGCTACACGCATGGGTTCCCAAGTCTGCCCCTTGTCCGTACTGCGGCTGATGCCGATGTCGATGGCTTCTTGCAGGTCGGCGCTGCTGTTATGGCGGATGTCGTAGACACCTAAGAGCGTTCCGTCGTTTGTCGTGACCAGTCCCGGTATGCGATAGGCTGCCACTCCGTCGTCTCCCGCATGGCGGACGCCGACGCCCATGCGTCGCGTCGCTGAGAGTCCTTCTCCGACAAGGATTGCCGGCGAGCGGTTGATTTCCGCCTCCTGTACCCGGAGCGTCAGCGTAGTCAACAGGTCTGTCTCGGGTCTCATCTCAATGCTGATCCAAAAGTAGTTGATGCCGTCGACCATCGGCTGCTCGCTATGGAAGGCAAGCGATGATTTAATATCCGTGATTTCCTGTTGCAGGACGGAGTAGGAGGGATTCGCCTTGCGTGTCCATTGGGGTTCAAAAGCATTGATGTAGTCCACCGGCCGCCAGTGCTTGCCTTCGCGCGAGGTGGCCTCTGTTCCGGCGTAATAAAGGCGGAGGGCGCGGATACTCGATAAATCGATTCCCTCTCCGAATTGGAGAGTGAATTGGTTCAGTACATCGCCTTTCTTGGCGTCTATACGCATCTCGAGAAGGATGTTGTCGGTTCGGTCAATCAGAATCGGTATTTGCGGCATCTTGACAAACAAGCTGTCAGCCCATGCAACCGTGTACATGACGAGCAGCAGACCGAAAGAAAGGAGGATTTTTTTCATTGTACAGTATGTAAAATGTTAATGATTCATGTTCTCGGTTTTCGGGCGTAAGAACAGCACTTCGAAGAGTAGCGCAATAAAGACAATCCCGGCCATGAAGGCGAAATCACGCCCCAAATTACCGGCGTCGGTCGATTCTCCCAATGTTTTGGTGATGGCGGCGCCTGCGAAAACGCCTATCATATTCATTATCCCGTAAGCTGTCGCCCGGTAACGGGAAGAAACAAATTGGCACAGTATGGGCATATTGTTGGCGTCGAACATGCCGAAGCCGATGCCGAAGCAAAGCCCGCCCCCGAGAATCATCGGGAGGTTATGCCCGAATCCAAGCAGGAACAGGGCGGGGATGGTCAGAGCAAGCCCTATGGAACTCGTATAGATACGTCCGCGCAGGTTGTGTTGAATCCATTTGTCGGATAAAAGCCCTCCTGTGATTACACCGATAAAGGAAGAAATTGCGATGATGAAAGTGGATAACGGGCCGGCTTCCGACATGGGGATGGAGAGGTTCTCAGCGAAGAGCGTAGGCAGCCAATTCTTGGTTGCCCATCCCGGCAGGCTGGATGAGGCAAAGAAGAACAAGATGATCCAAAAAGCGACGTTGGTGAGCAGCATCCCGGCTCCTTTGAATGCGTCTATTAGGGAATTCTCTTGTCTGCCCGGCGACAAGATTGTTTTAGTCTTAGGTAATCTTCTTTTTTCACGCAGGAAACTAATCAGGATAAGGCTATAGACAATGCCGGCTATCCCAAACCATTGGAATGTCGCTTGCCAGCTATATTCGCCGGCAATGGTCGCGCCAAATCCTCCCAACGCCTGGCCTGCATACAGACCGGTCATGTGTATGCCGACTGCTAATGAGCGGCTTTTTTCTTCGTGATAGTCCGTGATGAGTGCAAGTCCGGCAGGAATATAAAGTGCTTCACTGATACCCATAATGGCTCGTAGTACATACAACTGCTCGAAATGGGTCGCATATCCCATCATCAGTGTGACGAATGACCATACGAAAAGGCTCCCGACGATTAACCACTTTCGGTTTATGCGGTCGGCAATCATACCTGCAAACGGGCTTATACACCCATATATCCATAGGAATACTGCCATTAGGCGACCGAAATTGGCTGCTGATTCCAACTCGGCAATGTCGACCATCATGGCCGATTTCATGGTTGAAAGCATCTGACGGTCCATGTAATTTAGCAAAGCAACGACCCAAAGAAGAGCGACAACGACCCATGAATAATATTTGTTTTTGTCCATTTTTGCGGTATTGAGATTCGATTTGTAGTAAGTCATGGATATCTTTTCAGTATATCATTGCAAAGCAAATGGCACTTGATTAACATGCGGGGGATATGAAATGGCCCCTTGTACATGTTCCCTTTTGCCGGTTGAGAGAGTGTGCCATCATAGTGGAAATAGCCGAACCATTCGCCATATTCCTTGTCAGGGAAACGGGCGTATGTATACTCATTGATTTGTTTGTGTTTGTCCAAATATCGGGCGTCGTTGGTCGCTTCGTATGCATAAAGAGTTGCTATGATGGCCTCGCATTGCGGCCACCAGAACTTCATATCATGCCAATACTCCTGAGGAGGGCGGTTTTTACAATCTTGGAAGTAGCGGATACCGCCATATTGTTTGTCCCATCCCCATTCCCAAGACCAATCCAGAATGGTTAATCCCATTTGTTTGAGTTGCGGATCCCAATTCCGTCGTTTCGCTTCTTCTAAGATGAACCACGCTGTTTCCAAAGAATGGCCCGGGTTAATGATCCGGCCCGGTATCGAGTCGATAAATTCGCCATTGGGGCCAACCGTTTCGAGAACGGCTTTGAATTCGGGTTTCATGAAATCGCGTCGCAGTTCAGCAATGGATTCATCGATTTGATGCGTCAATATAGGGTCGTTTATGGCCTCTCTGATACGTGCAGCGGTATCGATCAGAATCATGCAAAGGGAATGTCCCTTTGCTATGAATCCTTCTCGAAATTTGGGCTCTAATGTTCCGGGTGTGTTTTTGTAATAGAGAATTTGTTTGAATAGTTTGATTGCTTTTTCTGCATAACTTTTGTCTCCGGAAGCAATGGCAAATTGTGCCATTGCAATGGCTGCAAAAGTTTCAGAAAATACGTATCGGCGTTTACGTACGGGAGTTCCTGTTTCTGTAACCTCATAAAACATGCGTCCATCTGTGTCAAAACAATATTTTTCAATAAAGTCAAGACCTCTTTTGCACACATCCAACCATTCCGCATTTTTTTCAATATGGTTGTAGGCATAAGCTAAAATAAAAGCAAATCGTCCTTGAAACCAAACGGACTTATTGGACTCAAGCAGCGAACCGTCTCGATCTAAACAAGTGAAATAACCTCCGTTTTTTCGGTCTACCCCATGTTCTAACCAAAAAGGCAGAATATCGGTCAAGAAATCATCTTTGTATTTCTTGCTCCAATGATGGAGATAATCTACAATGTCGCAACTCTTTTCCATGCCTGTAGGTTTAAAATTGGTTGCATCGATCAAAAAAATGGATTGCGTCTAATTCCTTTTTCATTGCATGTTCTTCTGCCTCTGTCATGTTTTGGAAAAGTGTCCGGTTTTTGCCTAAATCGAGACCGATAAGTTTCATTATTCGTTTGCCTCCTACGATATTGCCTCGATAGTGGCAAATGACATTGATTACTTCTTGTGCAAAATTTTGTAATTTGCGAGCTGTTTCCAAGTCACCATTGTTCCAAGCTTCGAGAATACCCGTCAGCACTTTTCCATTATAATTGGTTGTCCCTCCGATACCACCTTGCGCGCCGCCCATAGCCAAGCAAGGGAGAAGAGTTTCGTCTTGTCCATGCAGCATGTCATATTTGCCATTTTTATAAAGACGGCATTGGTTGTATTCATAGAGACTTTCATACGTATATTTAATGCCCGCGAAGTTTGGGATTCGCCCATCGACTGTTTTTAATAGGTTGGTCATGGGCAGATACACGCCGTTAAAGGCGGGAATATGATAATAGTAGAAGGGCAGTTCGGGAGCGGCAGAAGCAATTTCTTCACAATAGGCAGCCAATTCTTCAATTCGATTTACTTTTGGGAACGGTGATGCCATTGCGCCGATTCCCCATGCACCAATTCGGGCAGCATGGTCGGCTAATTTACGGCTTGACTTCACGCATGTACTTCCTACATGCACGATTACTTTAAAGCCTTTTGGTGCTACTTCTACCCACTTTTCAGCTAATCGCATTCGTTCATCTTCGGTTAGCAGGTAGCCTTCGCCGGAAGAACCATTGATAAAAACCCCTTTTAATCCGTTTTTCACAAGAAACTTGGCATAGCGTTCTATAGGTTCATAATTGACCTCACCGTTTTTGTGGAATGGAGTAAAAGGAGCATCTATGAGGCCTTTAATTTTTTCCATTTGTATTTGTTTTAAAAGAATGAAAATGCATATTTTAAATTATGCGACAAATATAATGAAAATAATTAATATAGACATCTGTTTTATTGCTATTTTTCTTTAATCAAGGATAGCATGGGTGATATATGAATTTAATAATGTATCATACCCAATAATTTACTCCGAGATAAAAGGCAAGCTCCGAATACGCCCGTTTTTTCACCAAGTTTGGATAATTTGATTTTCGTGTCCTGACTCATTAAGTTTAGCGAATACTTGTGAATGGCGCTTTGGACGGGTAAACTGATATAATCTCTGACTTGTGCTAAAATTCCTCCAAGTATGACCAATTCGGGGTTGAAAATGTTAATCAGCCCCGCAATGCCTTTCCCTAAATTCAGGCCAATTTGTTCTAATATTTCGATACAGAGTACATCTTCTTTGCGCACGGCATCTAACATGTCATTTAATGAAATCTCTTCTTCATTTTCTAATTTGGGGGCTAATACCGTGTTGCTTCCGTTTTTATACCGTTCCATTAAAATCCGTTGGAATGCTGATCCGGATGCTTCCGTTTCTAAACAGGCTTTTTTTCCGCAGTGGCATAATATTTCGTTATCACACATGCAGAAATGTCCTAATTCGCCAGAAAAGCCAGATTTCCCATAATAAAGTTGTCCGTTTAGAATAATGCCTAAACCTAATCCCCATGTCAGATTGACAAACAGGATGTCTTTTTCTCCTTTAACAGCTCCTCTCATGTATTCTCCGTAGGCCATAGCCCGGCTGTCATTTTCAATGAATACTTTTGTTTGCAGCCTTTCTTCCAAAATCTGCGAAAGAGGTTTTTCTTCGAAATAGAAAATACTATAGCTGTATCCGGCAGCAGGATTGACACGGCCTGTGATATTGAAGCCAATAGCTAATATTTTATCTCGTTCTACGGAAAGGTTGTTGATGAATGTTTCGACAGCCTGGCAGATTTTTTCCAAAGAGGCCGGCGTGTTTTCCAATTTGTAAGGGATGCGCTCTTCCGTTTCGAGTTTGTCGCCTTTGAAGTCTATAATGGCCAAGTGTAGCTCGTCTTTGAGGACATCTACTCCGATAAAATATCCGGAAGTCGGATTCAATCCATAAATGTTGGGTTTACGCCCTCCGTTTGTGTCCTGTTTTCCGTAATCCAGTACATAGCCATCATCTTGCAGTTCAGAGATCAGTTTGGTTACTGTCGGAATACTTAAGTTCATGTCATGGCCTAATTCGGCAATGGTTGCATCACCATTTGCGATTAGCTGATGAATCATCTTTTTTTTTAGAAGTTCATTCCGGTTATGCGTGTCCGAAGATAATAAAAATTTTTTATCCATAATCAGTTATTCATATAAGCGACTTATGCTACAAATATAGATGAATTATTTTCAAATATATCTCTTATGGAATAAAAAATCATAAAAATCGGATATGAGATATTGCCTATTGGATATGTTCGATCTTTCCTAATTCCACATACCAAAGAAAACCTTCTACTTGCTGGTATCCCATTTGCCGGATCAGTTTTAGGTAGGTGTTTATTTGTTGGCGATACTTGGGATTGGCCTGTTCTCCAAATTTGTAGTCAATCACAATGACCTGCCCCTGTCGGAATATGACGCGGTCCGGACGTTTGGATAATCCGTTCCCGAATAGGATGTCGGCTTCATTCTTTATGTCTGCTGTTTCGTCATACCATGTTTTGACTTCCGGTTGATTCAGTAAGTGGGTCAGCCGGGTATGGAGTGCAACAGCCTCCTCTTTGTCGATAACCCCTTTCTGCCTGTACTGATTAATTGCCTGCGCAACATCTTTGGGGGTTCGGATATTGCTTAATATCTGGTGCATTAAGGTTCCGTGTTTACGGTGCGGATCATCGAAAAAGAGACCTTTGCTTTGCAACCGAAGCCTTAATCTGTCTGTCGAAGAAACGGAAGTGAGACGGGGCATGCCGATTTCTTCGAATTTTTTCTTCTCTTTTTTTTGACTTGTGGCGGATATGGTTCCTATTTCAAAAGTATGGGCTTCTACATTGAAAAAGGAGGATAAGCTGATAAGCGTTTCTTTTTCTTTTGTGTCGGGTATGTCTGTACATAGACTTGCCCACATGGCATCTGCCAAAGACGATATTTTTTCGACTTGATTGGACTCTTTGTTTATTTTTGTGGGAGCGGGTGCAAACACAAATAATTCTTCCTTGGGGCGAGTTAGCGCTACATAAAGGGTATTTAAATTGTCAATAAAGGTATGTAGCCGTTCGTCAAAATACTCTTTTGCGAAAATGGTCTTGCTCAGTATGGGGGTATAGCGGACAGGCACCAAGTGCAACTTGTTGAAAGGTTTCTCTTGGGGTTGGTTCCATAAGACGATTGGTTTGTTCGGCTTGTGGTCGATTTCCCAATCGCAAAATGGGATGATTACGGCTTTAAACCCGAGTCCTTTTGATTTGTGTATGGTTAAAATCCGGATTGCGTTTTGCCCGTCCGGCGTGGTGATTGTTTTTTTTGAGCCACTTTCATCCCACCAAAGGAGGAAAAGGCTCAAATCAGCATGTTCTTTTTGTACAAACTCTGATATCATATCCAAAAAAGCTTGGATAAATATCTGTTCGTTTTCCGGGAAATCATCAGCGAACAAGCGGAATAATTCTTCCACGATTTCATAGAGAGATTGTTGGGAAATTTGCTGCAAGATGGAAAGATTTTCAATGGATAAAGCTGTCCGTTCATCACCGAAACATCCTTTTAGCACGTTATATAGGTGTGCGACTATTTCTTTGTTCATGACATCTGACGGTTTTTTCAGGAACCGTAAAAGTGCCACTAAAAAGCGGACGGAGATAGCGTTGCTGATGAAGAGGGCATCATCCGAAATTAAGTCATAATGGTAATGTTTGGATGGATGGTTTTCTTTGTATGCTAACAATGTGTCGGCAACTTGGGCGCCTTCTTGATTTGTCCGGACCAATATCGCAATATCTTTCAAGGCGTATCCGTTATCTTGCAGCTGTTCCAATAAACGGGGGAGTTGTTCGAGGGATTTTTCTCGCCAACTTTTCCCCTGCTCGTCGTCATCGTCTGAGAGAAATTCAATTCGGACATGTCCTTCCAATGGATGTGTTTGCGGAGGGATTTGCTGGTAACATTTGTCGTAGGCCGCTATGATTTTTGTGTCGAATAAAGCTTTTTCCTGTTCATTAAGCGAAGAGGTTGAGAGCATCTCGTTGTATGTATTCTGGAAAACAGCCGGGAGTGCTGTGAAAAAAGCATTATTGAATTTTATGATATTGGGGCAACTACGCCAATTGTCTTTCAATGTTTTCTCCTGCATTTCTTCATCCGGAAAGTCGAGGCGTATTTGTTCGTCTAACAATTTCCAGTCAGAATTCCGAAAACGGTAGATACTTTGTTTGACATCTCCGACAATCAGGTTGTCTTGCCCTTGCGCCAGGCTCTCTTCAAGCAATGGGCGAAAATTGTTCCATTGCATGTTGCTGGTATCTTGGAATTCATCAATCATATAGTGGTCGATGCGTGTCCCGATTTTCTCATAAATGAAAGGCGTGTCGCTTTGCCCGATTATTTTATTGAGCAATTCTGTGGTATCCGCTATCAGCATTACGTTTTTTTCTTCCCGGTAGATGGCAATCTGTTGCGAAATATCAGTCAAGATGCCTAAGGTGTAAAAATATCGGTTAATTTCTTTGGCCGAATAATAATTTTTCAGGTGTTCGAAAAGGTAAATGACCCCGCGTACGCAGTCATTTAACCCATCGAGTATGGTCGCTTTCAGAATTTCACGCATACCGGTAGGCGTGGTTTTGGTATAATAATTCTCTATGTTGTCCACTAATTTGATGAATGTGGTTGTCGGTTCTTTCATTTCTCCTTGTGCCAGCCGTTCGAAAAGGGTGAGTGGCGAACGGCTTCCCCCCTTAAAGTCAGACGGTTTTACCATATGCTGCTCCATGATATAGAGCGCCTCTTTTCCCAAGTTTTGTATTTCGAATTCGGTTGAACGTATGATTTTATAAAGCTCATTCCGGTAGGAATCCAACTTCTGTTTGTTGGCAATGTCTTGTGTCACCTCGTGACTGAATGTTTTGAATTTCTCCTTGAATACTTCGCGCCCCAGTGCCATGATTTCCCGGCGCAGGTTCCATTCTCCTCCATTTTCAATTCGTTCTTCTGCAAATCGAAGGAACCATCGGAGTAATTGTTTGTTTTGGGGATCGTCGAGGTCAGCGAGTAGGTTGTCAACCGCTGTGGCTAAAACTAATTCTTGGTCCATTTCAATGCCATAACCGCCATGCAGACCGATTTCGCGTGTAAAAGCACGCATGGTTTGCTGAAAAAACCGGTCGATCGTACTGATATGAAAAGCGGAGTAGTCATGTAAAACGTCAATGAGGATTTTTTGCGCCTGCCCGCGTACCTGTTTTTCTGTTAATGTGTAAGTAGACTGTAGTGTTTGCAGGTAATCTGAATTTTTGTTGGCTGCCAAGTTGTATAGCTCATTGACTATACGACTTTTCATTTCATCTGTGGCTTTGTTTGTAAAAGTTACAGCCAGAATATGCCGGAAAGCTCCCGGTGCGGCAAACAAGAGTGACAGATATTCTCCTGTCAATGTATGTGTTTTGCCGGCTCCGGCAGAAGCTCTGTAGACAGTCAACATAAAGATTCTCCTTTCTTAAATGATACGGCTTTTTGTATAGCCCTCTTTTTGTAATAGTTCCAATATTTTTTGCCGAAAATCTCCCTGTATAAGAATTTCTCCGTTTTTGGTCGTTCCTCCGACGCCACATTTTGTTTTGAGCCATTTGCCGAGTGCCTCAAAGTCGTTTCGGGTTCCTTGAAAACCTGTGATTAATGTGACGGCTTTTCCGCCTCGATTTCTTTTGTCTAAAGAAATTCGTAATTGCTGTTTCTCTTGTGGGAGTGTTTCCTCTTCTTCCTCCTTGATTGTCTCATACAAGAAATCAGGATTCGTTGAGTACATGATTCCTAATCGTTCTTTCCACTGGTTATTCTTCATATATTTTGTCTTTAATTCCAACCTTTGGCTTGTTAGTCTGTCGAAGGAAAAGTAAGAGTTTGTTCTCCTGCCTTTAATGGGTATGTGTTGCCTTTCCAAATAAAAGTTCCACTTATTGTTGGAGGTAATGTGACATGAGCCGTCAGTTCTCCTTTCTTGTTGAATTTGTATGCGACGGAAATCGTACCAGCCGGATGGGGAATACTTCCTGACACCTCTGTCAAGGAACCTAATGAGGGAGCAATACGTACCTCCTTAAAACCGGGTGCATGACTGTCGATGCCGAGTAGGATACGAAAGAATTCGATATTTGGGCTTGCTCCCCAAGCATGGCAGTCCGATCGCGAGGGCTCTGGTCTTTCGGCCCATGTGGTTAATCCTAATGCCATCTGGTCGTGCCAGATTTGGAGGTTGTCGAGCAACTGATCTCCTAAACCTGCAACTTTTAAAGCTTGGTGCACGTAATAACGGAAATAAATAGTGGCTTGTATAAGCGAGTTGTCGCTTAATATGCGGGTCATCACATCTGTGGCTTCTTGTCCTATGACAATTCCTGTAAGGATTGCCAGGGAATTGACATGTTGTGAAAAACTGTGGCGTTCATAAGTGTCTGCGAACAATTTGCGAGTCTCGTCCCAATATTTATTGCGAAAAGTAGAACGTATGTCTGACACAATTTGTTTGTAGGATGCTGCAACTGCAGGCATTCCGAATGCCTGCTCCATTTCTGCGGCTGCATCAAGGGCCATCAGGTAAAGTAAATCTTGAAGGGCAGAATTTCCTTCAGGTTCACGAATCGGTTCTCCGATTGGAAATTCTTTTGCCCAATCAACAAAGAACCAATAAGGAACGCGGCTAAGACTTTTGTCTGGTTTCATCCATTGTTCGAACCATGCAAGGACACTGCGATAGGCCGGCAACAGGTTTTTTAGATACGCTTCGTCACCTCTATACATCCAATAATCATGCCCCATACAGATCCATAAAAGAGAAAAAGGAGGAATGAATTGGTGGATGTCTGACGGATAGCGGCTCATGGTGATGCCATTAGCAATGATGGATTGTCTTCCTTGTTCTATCGCATTCTTTACCAAGTAGGGATCGCGTGTGTTATATAAAGAAACCATAGCTTGGATACGTGTATCGCCAAAATATTGCAATTGCTCATAATAGGGGCAATCCATATATGTTTCGTGTGCACAAAGGCGTGCGGTCCACCATCCGATTTCCAACATCTGCTGTAATTCTTCGTGTTCGGGGGCAGAGAAACGGGTTTCATTTTTAAAAGGATAGGCAGAGAATGTGCCATAGATATCTTCTAAAATCAACGGTTCTGATGCCGTTTCAATCGTTAAATTGACATATCTCCATGTTCGCCACCAAAGTGTTGTAAAGTTTCGATGCTCTCCCCCGTCTGCTATAATTTGGTCTTCATAACCAATGAAATGTTTCCCTTCGACTTCGTCCCGATTCCCTTTGCTGGGAAGCATATAGGATTTGGTTGTCTGTTGTTTGTCAGGAGTGTAAAGTGCTTCGGCATAGGCAATGGTAATTTTGGCTTTTTCTCCTTTGCTGAAAAGAAGGGAAAGATAACCTGTTGTCAGTTTCTGGTTGTCGAGCAAGATGCGCACTTGACTATTTGCCGGAACGGTGAGAGAAGAAGGCTGATTCAGAAAAGAAGCAGGAATTTGAATCCCTTCTGCAAGGCGGACACTTTTAAAACGTTCAAGATGCATCTCCATAGGAGGGATGGGGCGTGGTACAAGCTGTCTTCCCGGATAGTCGCGTGAACCTTTGATACCTCCTTCCATGCCAACTTTCGCTTTTGGCCATTGGCTATCGTCATAATTGACCTGTTCCCAGCCCCAAGGATAATGGAAAGTATCGAGCTTTTCACCAGGCCCAACAACACAATAGCCTAAAACAGGAGAGTTATGCGGGGTATATGCATTGTTTTTGATACATTTCCAAGATGCATCCGTATTAACAATGGATTCAATATCGGTGTTTCCTTGTAATAAAAAACCGGTTTGGTTAAAACTAATCTGTGCCGCAGGTTTTTGTCCCGCAAAATTCCAGATAACAGCGGCCAACACATTTTTCCCTTTTTGCAGGTAAGGGGCTAAGTCGACAGTTTCAAAGTTCCAGTTATAAATATCTCCCCGTGCAGGACCTAAAGAAACAAATTGTCCGTTGACATATAATTTGTAACGATTGTCGGCTGTTACGTGGACAATGAACCGGTCTGGCGCTTCGGTTAACTCGAAATTTTTACGCATATGGTAAATGCCGTATGTGTCAGCGGGTTCATTAGGCATAGAAATCCAATGGGCATCCCACCTGTCAATCAATAATTTAGGATTAATGTCCGCTTGCCGATATCCATTGAGATGTATTTGGGCGGAAAGAGACAAACCACACAACAAAGAAACGAGAAAGAGGCATGTACGTATTATCATAAGACATAAAAATAAAAATTACACATGAAGAAGCTTACTTAATTAGAGGGTTAGATAAATAGTTCCGGTTCATGGCGGGCACTGAAATGTTGATGTAACATAGCCGTGTAGGGCGTATCGAACGAGCAGGCCCCCTCCGGACACTCTTTTACACATATCGGATTCTAACAATACATCGCCACCCAGCCCCTCTGCAATTGCATAGGCTGTTTTTGGCTGATGTATGTGTAGGGGAAAAATAGACGATATGTATGTTTTGTATTTCATTGTTTTTATTTTAGTAATGTCTCTATTTGGTTCATTAGTGTGGAAAAATCCTTTTCCTCATACCCTTTTGTTGTATAAACGATGGTTCCTGTTTGGTCAATCAGGTAGCATCGTGGAATTAGATTTTTAGCAAAAGCACTATAAATAGACCGGTTTTTATCCGGGTACAGAGGGAAAGAAAACCCTTTCTTCTCGTTATATGCTTGCAAATCGGCATCCGAGTGTTCTCTTCCGATTACCAACATGATAAAATTGGGGTTATCTTTGTATGTAGGCCAAAGAGTTTGCTGTATTTCAGCCAATTCCTTTTGGCAAGGCGGGCACCACGTGGCGAAAAAGTTTATCAAAATCACTTTTCCTTTGAACGTGGAGGAGGCAACGGTCGTTCCATTGTCATGTACGATGTTAAAAGACGGCATCTTGTCACCTTTCAACACGCCGTCACTATTTGCTTCTTGGGCGTATGTTAGAAAAGGAAACAGAGTGAGCAAACAAATCCATATATATTTTCCCATTTTGGTTCTCCTTTTTTTGATATTCATTTATTGATTTTGTGCTTTCTCGTAACCGGCCTTTAATGCTTTCAGATTCATTTCGACAACATCATCCCCCTTACGGCCGAAAATATGACGGATGCCTTCTGCAATTTTATCATATTCGATGCCAATGAACGGGGCTGCCGCCCCCAACATCACAATATTGGCAGCGCGGAGCGAACCTGCCTCTTTCGCAATGCTTTCTACATCCAGCACAACTTTGTGCGGGAGCTTGTCCAACTCTTGTCGCAATTTTTCCAATTCGGGATAATTGGGAATATTGATAAACGGTTTCGAATTGGTCACCAGCCATCCTTCTTGTGTCAGGTAAGGCAAATAACGAAGGGCTTCCATCGGTTCGAGTGAGATAATCAGGTCTGCATGCCCCAATGGAATCAAGTCGGAAGCGATGGGTTGGTCGGACAAACGCAGGTTCGACTGGACATCGCCTCCCCGTTGGCTCATGCCGTGAACTTCAGCTTGCTTCATATGTAACCCCTCTTTTAGGGCAGCTTCTCCGATAACTGCGGCAATGGAGAGGATTCCCTGTCCTCCCACACCGGATAGAATGATATCTGTTTTCATTTTTTGCTTGCTTTTTTCTTTCGGGTTAATGTCTGAATGCATTCGCGGCGTGGGATCAGGACAGAGACACCTCGAAATTCAATCTCTTCACGGATAATGGCTTTCATCTCTTCGTAGTTTTTCTTCAATGGAATCATGACGCGGATGTGAGCCGGGTCTACTCCGATACCTGCGCAGATAGATTCGAGCCGGCCTGTCCCGGCAGAATCTTGTCCTCCCGTCATGGCTGTTGTTTCGTTGTCGGAAATCACAATCGTCAGGTTGGTGTTTTCATTGACACAATCGAGCAAGCCTGTCATGCCGGAATGCGTAAAGGTCGAGTCGCCAATGACAGAAACAGCCGGAAAGACCCCTGCGTCGGCAGCCCCTTTTGCCATTGTAATGGAAGAACCCATATCGATACAGGTATCGATTGCCCGGAACGGAGGCAATGCTCCTAACGTATAGCAGCCGATGTCTCCGAATACTTTTGCATCCGGATATTCTGCCAGCACTTCGTTTAACGCTTCATATACATCTCTATGTCCGCATCCCTGACAGAGGGCCGGCGGGCGTTGTTCGACTATTTCAGGTATGGCATAATAGTGGATAATAGGCTTCCCGAGCGCTTTGCCTACGGCATCTGGCGTTAATTCGCCGTCCCGTTGCAGGGTACCGTCGAGTCGGCCATGCACACGGATGCCTAAGCTGAGTACCCCTTTCAATTGTTCTTCTACGAATGGATAGCCTTCTTCCAAAGTCAGAATCTCATCGCATGTTTCGACGAGTTGTCTGATTTGTTTGCTGGGCAGTGGATATTGGCAGATTTTTAAAACAGGATGTGGAAAACCGTCCGGATAGTTTTCAGACAGGTAGTTGAAAGCGATACCGGTCGTGATAATGCCTAAACGCTTGTCTGGCCCGTCGAAGTAATGGTTGAAAGCTGATGCTTCAGACGCAGCGGTAAACGCTTCTTGGGCGTGGATAAGCGCCTGAAAACGTTTACGGGCGATAGCCGGCAGAAGTATATATCGTTGCCGTCCGTCGGCAGGGGTGTGCAAGCTGTTTTCGGCCTTTCTGTCGCGTGTAAAAACTCCTGCACGTGAATGCGCCATGCGGGTCGTGATACGTATTAATATCGGATAGCCTAATGCTTCAGAGAGCGCAAAACCTTCGTAAATCATGTCGTATGCCTCTTGCTGGCTGGAAGGCTCAAGCATAGGAATCATGGCAAAATGCCCGTAATACCGGTTGTCCTGCTCGTTTTGCGAAGAGTGCATGGAAGGGTCGTCGGCAGTGACAATCAGCATTCCGCCGTTGATACCGCTGATGGCTGCATTCATGAAGCAATCGGCAGCCACGTTCATGCCCACGTGTTTCATGCAACAGAGCGAACGTTTCCCCGCATAGCTCATACCTAAGGCTGCTTCCATAGCCGTCTTTTCGTTTGCACTCCAATGGCAGTGAATGCCTCTCTCTTTTGCGATGGCCGAACTTTGGATATATTCCGTAATTTCGGTCGATGGGGTTCCCGGATAGGCATATACACCAGACAAACCGGCATCGATTGCCGCTTGTGCGATTGCCTCATCCCCTAAAAATAGATGTTTTCCCATGTATTGTTTCTTTCGTTTGAATAATTCTTTTCTTTAAAAAACTGACAAATATAAAACTTTTGAATGGTTTTACCAAACCCTTTATGGGATGTCTATAAACAAAAGTCCCGAAAACTACCGGGAAAATCATTTTCCCTCCGGACAAACCCATTTTCCCGGCAGTTAAATCCGATTTCCCTTCATGGACGATATATTTCTCTCGAAAATTGTGTAAATTTGCCGTTCAAACGACATGACCGATGAGCGTAGAAATTAAAGAAGTCACGAACAGAAAAGAGCAGAAACTGTTTGTCAAGTTCAATCTTGAATTATACAAGGGAAACCCTTATCACGTACCCGGCTTGGTTGACGAAGAAATGATGACGTTAGACCGGAAACGAAATCCGGCTTTTGAGGTATGCGACGCTATCTACTTCCTTGCATATAAGGATGGAAAAATCGCAGGACGTATTGCGGGCATCATCAACCACTCCTGTAACGAGGCATGGAAACAGAAACGTGCCCGATTCGGGTTTGTCGACTTTATCGACGACAACGAGGTTGTCGACGCATTGTTTGCCGCCATCGAAAAATGGGCAAAAGAAAAAGGGATGACCGAAGTACATGGTCCGTTGGGATTCACCGACATGGACCACGAAGGCATGCTGGTCGACGGTTTTGACCAATTAGGGACAATGGCTACGATTTACAACTATCCTTATTACCCGAAACAGCTGGAACGTTTGGGATACACCAAAGACCAAGACTGGCACGAGTTTAAGATTTACATTCCGGACGGTGTCCCCGAAAAACACTTGCGTATCGGAGAAATCGTGAAAAAGAAATATGGACTAAAGGTCATGAAATTCAAAAACGCCAAAGAAATCATGCCCTACGCAAAACCCATCTTCAATACGCTGAATGCGGCTTTTGCCCCGTTATATGGGTTTGCCCCATTGACGGAAAAACAAATCGATTATTACGTGAACATGTATATCCCGATGCTCCGCTTTGATATGGTCACAGCCATTATCAAAGAAGAAGACAATTCGGTCGTCGGGTTTGGCATCTCGCTGCCCAGCCTGTCGAAGGCGTTGCAGAAAGCTAAAGGTTATCTGTTCCCATTCGGCTGGATCCATCTGCTGAAAGCACTTAAAAGCAAACCGAAAGTAGTCGACCTATATCTGACAGGTATCCTTCCGGAATACCAAAGCAAGGGGGTAAACGCGTTGTTGTTCAACGACCTGATTCCCGTGTACAAACGTATCGGCGCAGTCTATGCCGAAAGCAATCCGGAATTGGAAACCAACAGCGCGGTACAAGCGCAATGGGACTATTTCAAACGCGAACACCACAAGACGCGCAGGGCATACATTAAGCAATTGACAATGGATGATTGACAATTAATATTATGGTTGCATACGAAGAAGATGACATTAAAACACTCGACTGGATGGAGCATATCCGCCGCCGTCCGGGCATGTATATTGGGAAACTGGGTGACGGGAGCTATGCGGATGATGGTATTTATGTCTTGTTGAAAGAGGTTTTGGATAATTCCATCGACGAGTATATGATGGGATTCGGGAAAACCATTCAAATCACAATCGAAAACGAGACTGTTTCAGTACGGGATTATGGACGCGGCATCCCGTTGGGGAAAGTCGTCGACGTATCAAGCAAAATGAACACGGGAGCCAAATACGATAGCAAGGCGTTCAAAAAATCAGTCGGGTTAAACGGGGTCGGCATCAAAGCCGTCAACGCGTTAAGCAGCTATTTCCTGATTGCCAGCCATCGCGACGGCGAATGCAAACAAGTCGAATATAGCAAAGCCATCGTCACAAAAGAGACTCCCGTCACTCCGACCAACGAGTCTAACGGGACATTGACCCGCTTCACTCCGGATCCGGAGATTTTCAACGACTATCATTATAAAGGAGAATACATCGAAAGCCTGTTGAAAAACTACGTATTCTTAAATTCCGGATTAACCATTCTCTACAATGGCGAAAAATTTCATTCGCGCAATGGACTGGTCGATTTGCTAAACGAAAATATGACAACCGAACCGCTTTACCCCATCATTCATCTGAAAGGGGAAGACATCGAAGTGGTCATCACTCACAGCAATCAATATGGAGAAGAATACTATTCATTCGTCAACGGGCAATATACAACGCAAGGTGGCACGCATCTTTCGGCTTTCAAAGAAGCATTGGGACGGGTCATCAAGGAATATAGCAATAAGAATTTCGAATATTCGGATATTCGGGCGGGTATTGTAGCTGCCATCAGCATCAAGGTGGAAGAACCTGTATTCGAAAGTCAGACCAAGACCAAATTAGGTTCGAAAGATATGGGGCCTGAAGGGCCATCCGTAAGCAAGTTCATCGGAGACTTCATCAAAAAAGAACTTGACAACTATTTACATAAAAATCCGGATACGGCCGATGCACTCTTGCGCAAAATACAGGAATCGGAAAAAGAACGCAAAGCCATCGCCGGCGTAACCAAACTGGCCCGCGAACGGGCAAAGAAAGCGAATCTGCACAACCGCAAATTGCGCGACTGCCGCATTCACCTGAACGATACAAAGGGTGAAAACCAAGAAGAAAGTTGCATTTTCATCACAGAGGGAGATTCAGCAAGCGGCTCTATCACCAAAAGCCGGAACCCGAACTTGCAGGCCGTATTCAGCCTGCGGGGGAAACCGCTCAACAGTTACGGTCTGACAAAAAAAATCGTGTATGAAAATGAAGAGTTTAACCTGCTTCAAGCGGCTTTGAACATTGAAGACGGCTTAGACGGGTTACGATACAATAAAGTAATCATTGCGACGGATGCAGATGTAGACGGTATGCATATCCGGCTGCTATTGATTACATTTTTCCTTCAGTTCTTCCCGGATCTGATCAAGCGGAATCATGTTTATATTCTACAAACACCACTGTTCCGCGTGCGTAACAAACAAAAAACATGGTATTGCTATACAGAGGAAGAACGCCTGAATGCAATCGCGGCAGCAGGGAAAAATGCAGAGATTACCCGTTTCAAAGGTTTAGGAGAAATTTCTCCGGATGAGTTCAAACATTTCATCGGAAAAGATATCCGGTTAGACCCGGTTACAATGAAAAAAGAAGATTTGGTCAAAGAAATGTTGGAATTCTACATGGGTAAAAATACAATGGAACGGCAGAACTTTATCATTGAGAATTTGGTTGTAGAAGAAGACGTCGTTAGTTGACAATAGGAAATTGACAATTAATAATTGATGAGTATGGAATCAACAATGAAGGAAAAGAAGGTAGCAGATAGGGAAACGAAAAATTGTCATTTGCCAATTACCAATTGTCAATTGAAAAGGGCTCTCTTTCCCGGAACATTCGATCCATTCACCGTCGGGCACGCATCAATCGTCAAACGTGGGCTGACTTTGGTCGACGAACTTATCATCGCCATCGGCATCAATGCGCATGAGCAAAAACGGACACGTTTTTCTTTGGAAGAGCGCTTGGCAAATATACGAGAATTGTATGCAAGCGAACCACGTGTGCAGGTTTTGTCATATAACACCTTAACTGTCGATTTTGCCCGAACGGTAGGAGCGCAGTTTATTTTGCGCGGAATCCGTTCCGTCATTGATTTCGAATATGAAAAGAATATCGCTGACATTAACCGTGCGCTAAACGGTATCGAAACACTTATTCTTCTTACAGAACCAGAATATGCACATATCAGTTCCAGCATGGTACGGGAGCTATTACGCTACGGTAAAGATATTACCCCTTTTATACCTCAAGGGGGGCTATTAAATATAGAAAAGCAATGAAACGAATCATCTTATTGCTCCTTACAGGGAGCCTGCTTGCTGCCTCTTTGTCGGCTCAACGCGGGAACAGTACGGATGCCCGCAAACTTCAACTCGCATTATATGCCATTTCAAATCTATATGTCGACCCTACAAACGAGACTCAACTGGTAGAGGATGCGATTGTCGGTATGTTGGAAAAATTAGATCCACACTCGACTTATACCGACTCGGAAGAGACGAAAGAAATGACAGAACCGTTACAAGGAAATTTTGATGGAATCGGCATTCAGTTCAATATGCTGACAGACACGTTATACATCATACAAGTAATTCCCGGCGGACCTTCAGAAAAAGTCGGTTTAATGGCCGGAGACCGTATCATCATGGTGGATGACACCCTGATTGCTGGAGTCAAGATGAAAAATACGGATGTCATGAAACGATTGAGGGGCCCTAAAAATACAGAAGTCCGCGTAAAGGTTCTACGTCAAGGTGTTCCGGAGCTGATAGAATTTAAAATTACACGCGGAAAAATCCCCATGTACAGTCTTGACGCTGCCTACATGGCAGACAAGGCGACCGGCTACATCAAACTAAACCGTTTTGCAGCTTCCTCTGTCAATGAATTCAGAGAAGCATTGAAAAAACTGAAAAAACAAGGGATGAAGCACTTGATTCTCGACCTGCAAGGGAATGGGGGCGGCTATCTCAACATTGCCATCGACTTGGCAGACGAATTTTTAGACAAAAACAAGCTCATCGTTTACACAGAAGGGAATAAGCAACCTCGAGAAGAGTCCCGTTCGACAACACGAGGCGATTTCGAAGAAGGCCGTTTGGTGGTATTGGTAGACGAAACATCCGCTTCGGCGAGCGAAATTCTGTCTGGCGCTATACAAGATTGGGATCGGGGCGTCATTGTCGGTCGCCGGACATTCGGAAAAGGATTGGTGCAGAAACCCATTCCTATGCCCGACGGTTCCATGATTCGCCTGACCGTCGCCCGCTATTATACACCGACAGGTCGCTCCATCCAGAAACCGTATGTAAACGGGAAACAGGAACAATATAATCATGACCTGATCGACCGCTACAACCGGGGCGAGCTGATGAGTGCAGACAGTATCCATTTCCCCGATTCCATGAAATATAATACGTTGGTTTCCAAACGTGTCGTTTATGGCGGAGGAGGTATCATGCCTGACGTATTTATTCCGGTCGATACGTCTCGCTATACGGACTATCACCGGAGCATCGTGGCAGCCGGATTGGTCAACCGCATCGCCATGAATTATCTGGACCGGCATCGTAGCGAACTCAACAAGCAGTATCCGAAATTCAGCCAATACAAACAACAGTTTCAGGTTACGGAAGAGCTATTACAAGAACTGGTTGCATTGGCCAACAACGACAAGATAAAATTCGACGAAGCACAATACAATCGCTCGAAACCACTCATTATGTTACAAATCAAAGCTCTGATAGCAAGAGATTTATATGATATGAGCGAATATTTCCAAGTCATCAATGATGACAATGAAAGTTTCCAAAGAGCGTTACAAATCATCAATGATGCACCGTCATACCAGAAAATCTTAGGAGAGAAATAGCAAACGTTCGTTATGTATTGGACACTTTTCCTGACATTTGTGAAAATCGGGACGTTTACCATCGGAGGCGGGTATGCGATGCTTCCGCTTATAGAACGGGAGGTAGTAGACAGAGGCTGGCTTTCCAAGCAAGATTTTATCGACCTCTTTTCCGTCGCACAGTCGCTTCCGGGCATTTTCGCAGTCAATATCTCGATCTTTGTCGGATACAAATTGAAAAAAGTCTGGGGTGGCGTCGTTTGTGCATTGGGAAGTGTTCTTCCCTCTTTTCTTATCATCCTGGCCATTGCGTTGTTTTTCACGCATATCCAAGACAATGTGTGGGTAGAGAAAGCATTTAAAGGGTTACGGCCGGCCGTCGTGGCCCTTATTGCCGTGCCTTGCCTGACTACTGCCCAATCAATCCGCATGGGGCATAAAGAATTCATAATTCCCATAGCTGCGGCATTACTAATTTGGTTAGGTGGCGTACCGCCTGTCTGGATTATTTTGGCGGCCATAGCGAGTGGATTGTTTTACGGATTAAAAATGAAAAAATGATGATATGATTTGGTGGCAGCTTTTTTACGTCTATCTGAAAATCGGGCTTTTCGGGTTCGGGGGCGGATACGCAATGCTTTCATTGATCCAAGCGGATGTGGTAGACCGGTACGGCTGGATTTCGTCGCAGGAGTTTACCGATATTGTCGCCATCTCCCAGATGACGCCGGGCCCGATCGGCATCAACAGCGCGACCTACGTGGGGTATGCCGCCATCCACAACGCGGGCTACCCGCCGGCAATGGCCGTGCTGGGTTCCTGCCTGACGACCTTTGCCGTCTGCCTGCCTTCATTTCTGTTGGTTTTGGGAATCTCTTGTGCCTTCGCCAAGTTTCGTCATAATAAATATGTAGAAGCTGCGTTTTATGGTTTACGCCCGGTAACTGTCGGATTAATTGCCGCCGCTGCTTTGCTATTGATGAATGAAGAGAATTTTATCGACTACAAAAGTTTTCTTCTGTTTGGAGCCGCTTTTATCCTTACGTGGAAATTTAAAATCAACCCCATTCTTATGATTCTTTTAGCCGGAGTTGCCGGACTAATCTTTTATTGATATTTTGGTAGAGAGAAGTTTCTTTTTGGTCGAGGGAAAATCAGTTTTCCTCTAATGTAGTTGTACTCTCTTCCTATGTAATCTAATTTTGTCTGCGTAAATAATAAGGTAAAAAGATTTTTAGGTTACTAAATTACTAAAAACAGTGATGAAACAATTGGTACATATCATTCTTCTCGGTCTGTTTTTTTCGACAGAAGCACAAGCTCAAACCGACTTGCCCGACCAATGGACACTTCGTAGTTGCATTGACTATGCATTGGAAAATAACATCACGATTCGTCGGAATCGCATCAATGCAGAAAGTACGCAAGAGGACGTCAAAACTGCCAAAGCTGATTTCCTGCCTTCACTAAGTGGAAGCGTCAGCCAGCGTATCGTCAACCGCCCGAATAACACCAGTGGAACAATCATCAGTGGCGACGACATCACAACCAGCGAAAGCAAAACGTCCTATAACGGAAGCTACGGGATTGACGCCAATTGGACGCTGTACAACGGAGGACAACGGTTGAATACATACAAACAGCAGCAACTGAACAACCGTATCGCGGAACTTACGATTGAGGAAAGCGCAAACACCATCGAGGAAAACATCACGCAACTGTATGTCCAAATCATCTACTCTGCCGAAGCGGTCAAAGTCAATGAATCCATGCTGGAAGTCAGCAGGGTACAGTTCGCACGCGGACAGGAGTTGTTCAACGTGGGCAGTATCGCAGCGAGCGATTTAGCCCAGTTGGAGGCGCAAGTAAGCAGTGACAATTATCAATTGGTCTCTTCGCAGGCTACCCTGCAAGATTATAAGTTACAACTCAAGCAATTGCTTGAATTAGATGGCGATTTTGAGATGAACCTTTATATTCCGGAGCTGGACGACAGCAACGTGCTGATTCCGCTTCCGGCGAAAGATGATGTCTACAACATGGCACTCAGCCTGCGCCCGGAGATACAATCGGGCAAACTGAACGTGGAAGTTTCTGACCTAAGCATTAAGATGGCCCGTGCCGGTTACATCCCGTCGCTCAGTCTCACCGCAGGTATCGGAACGAGCAATGCCAACGGGAGCGACTTCAGTTTCAGCGAACAAATCAAACAGAATTGGAACAACTCGTTGGGATTGACGCTCAGCATCCCTATTTTTGACCGGCGACAGACAAAAAGCTCGATTAACAAAGCCAAGTTGCAAAAACAAACCAGCGAACTGGATTTGTTAGACCAACAGAAAACGCTTTACAGGACAATCGAAAATCTTTGGTTGAACGCGAATAGCGCACAACAACAATATGTAGCAGCAAAAGAGAATCTAAAAAGTACTCAGACCAGCTATGAGCTTGTCAACGAACAGTTTAACGTCGGCATGAAAAATACGGTAGAACTGTTAACGGAAAAGAACAATCTGTTAAGTGCGCAACAAGCAACCCTCCAAGCGAAATACACGGCGATTTTAAACGCGAAATTGCTTCGTTTCTATCAAGGAGAAGAGATTGACTTATTTTAAACAAACGATAAAGGAAGCCGCTAATGAATATATTCACTCTCTTTTTGTTTCGGCCCCTGTCTGGAAGCAATTCCAGCGGGGGGCCTTTCAAAGAGGTTCCCTTTTAAGGCGGAAGAAAAATAAAACGAACATTATATGAAAAAAAAGAAACTCATTATCAGTATCATCGTATGCATACTGATTGCAGGAGGCGGTTTTTGGTTCTACATAAGTAAATCGCCCAAAAGTAAAATTAGTCTCGAAACGGCAAATGCGGTTCGCAGTTCAATATCCAATACGGTAACAGCAACCGGAACGGTTGAGCCGGTTACGGAGGTTGAAGTCGGTACGCAGGTATCAGGTATCATCGACAAACTTTATGCCGATTACAATGACGTCGTCAAGGCCGGACAGCTCATCGCAGAAATGGATAAAGTCAATCTGCAAGCAGAGCTGGATGCTGCGGAGGCACAATTGGAAAGCAGCCGGATCGAATATGAATATCAACAAAAGAATTATGCACGGAACAAAGTGCTGTTTGAAAAGAAACTAATCAGTGACTACGATTACGAAACGGCGACTTACAATTACGAAAGAGCGAAAGCTGCCTATAACCAAAGCAAAGCATCTATCGTTCAAGTAAAACGAAATCTCGAATATGCCACTATCACAAGCCCGATCAATGGTATTGTCATTAACAAGGCTGTGGAAGAAGGGCAAACGGTAGCAGCCGGCTTCGAAACGCCTACCTTGTACACGATTGCTGCCGATTTGACAAAAATGCAGGTAATTGCAGATGTCGATGAAGCAGACATAGGCACAGTGAAGGAAGGACAACGGGTCACTTTCACCGTCGACGCTTATCCCAACGACACGTTTGAAGGGACGGTCATGCAGATTCGTTTAGGAGAAGGAGACAGCGATAACAGCAGTACATCATCAACGACAGTCGTTACATACGAAGTGGTGATTTCTGCCGATAATCCTGATTTAAAGTTAAAACCTCGCCTGACGGCCAATGTGACAATCTTCACCTTAGAACGAGACAATGCATTGACCGTACCGACCAAAGCGCTTCGGTTCGTCCCAGACCCCGAGCTATTAGCCCAAATCGGTTATACGGTAAGCAATCCAAACGCTTCAGCACCAAGTGGCAAACGCATTGTTTGGATAAAAACAGGCATGGATCTGAAACCGCAATTCGTCGTTACAGGTTCGACCAGCGGAAATCAGATTGAAATCATAGAAGGATTGAACGACGGTGAAGAAGTTGCAGTTGATTTAGAAGCCATTTCGTCGGCTCCTGCTGCTACCGTCGAAACAGAAAGAAGTCCGTTTATGCCAAGCCCTCCGGGAAACAACAACAACAATAAGAAAAAAGAAGAAGAAAAGTAAACATCATGAAAGAGATCATCAGATTGGAAAACATCAAGCGCGACTTCCATGTAGGCGACGAGACTGTCCATGCACTGCGAGATGTCTCTTTTACGATTTGCGAAGGAGAGTTTGTCACCATCATGGGATCATCAGGCTCTGGAAAGAGTACATTGCTTAACATCTTGGGGTGTCTTGATACGCCGACAAACGGGGACTATTATCTGGACGGCGTGTCGGTCCGCACGATGGGGAAAAACGCTCGTGCGACACTGCGCAACCGCAAGATCGGGTTTGTTTTCCAAAACTACAACCTGCTCCCGAAGACAACGGCCGTCGAAAACGTCGAGCTGCCTCTGATGTACAACTCTGCTTTTAACGCGGCGGCGCGTCACGACAGGGCTGTCAATGCGCTTGTCGCCGTCGGATTGGGCGACCGCCTGATGCACAAATCGAACCAGATGTCGGGCGGACAGATGCAGCGTGTCGCCATCGCCCGTGCCTTAGTAAACGACCCGGCAGTTATCCTTGCGGACGAAGCGACGGGAAACCTCGACACGCGGACATCATTCGATATTTTGGTTCTCTTCCAGAAGTTACACGCCGAAGGCAGAACCATTATCTTTGTCACGCACAACCCGGAAATCTCCCAATACAGCAGCCGTAACATCATGCTACGCGACGGGCATATCATGGCGGACACGGTGAACAGTCAGGTGCACGACGCAGCGGAAACGCTTGCCAAGTTGCCGAAAAACGAAGACTAAGAGCAATTGACAATTAATCATTGACAATTAAAAACGACTGAGAAAGATGAATATCGCGAATTTACTTAAGATAGCACTCCGTGCCCTTGCCAACAACAAGCTACGGGGATTCCTGACGATGCTGGGTATTATCATTGGTGTGGCGTCGGTCATCACCATGCTCGCCATCGGACAGGGATCAAAGAAAAGCATACAGGCGCAAATCAGCGAAATGGGCTCCAACATGATTATGATTCATCCGGGAGGCGACATGCGGGGTGGTGTACGACAGAGTGCCGACGACATGCAGACGCTCAAGCTGGAGGATTATGAGTCGATTGTGAACGAGACGCGCTTCGTCTCGGCTGTCTCGCCGTCAGTCAACAGCAGCGGGCAGGTCATCTATGGTGCCAACAACGCGCCGACCACCGTCTACGGCATCAGCCCGGACTACCTGGAGATACGCCGCTACAAGGTGGAAGACGGCGATATGTTCACCGAGCAGGACATTCAGACGGCCGCGAAGGTATGTGTCGTCGGGAAGACCGTTGTCGACAACCTCTTCCCCAATGGGGAGAGCCCCGTCGGGAAAGTGATTCGTTTCGGGAAACTACCTTTCCGCATCGTTGGGGTGCTGGAAAGCAAAGGATATAACAGCATGGGGATGGACCAGGACGACTTAATTTTAGCTCCATACACAACTATTCAAAAAAAGGTCCTGGCCATCACCCATTTGCAAGGTATTAACTGCTCTGCGTTGGACGAAAAATATACAGATCAAGCCATCGAGGAGATTAGCGAGATACTTCGCCGCAACCACAAGTTGAAAGAGACAGATGAGGATAACTTCACGATCCGCAGCCAGCAGGAACTCAGCACAATGCTGACCAGCACTACGGACATGATGACGGTGTTGTTGGCGGCTGTGGCGGGTATCTCCCTCCTTGTCGGTGGCATCGGCATCATGAACATCATGTACGTCTCCGTGACGGAGCGCACGCGCGAGATCGGGCTGCGCATGAGTATCGGGGCAAAGGGCTTCGACATCCTCTCCCAGTTCCTCATTGAGTCCGTCCTCATCAGCGTGACGGGAGGTTTGATTGGCGTAGTCTTCGGTGTAGGTTCGGCACTCGTGGTAAACAAGGTCGCTCACTTCCCCATCTTCATACAACCGTGGAGCGTCATGCTCTCTTTTGCGGTCTGTACTGTGACGGGCATCTTCTTCGGCTGGTATCCCGCCAAGAAAGCGGCACAGCTCGACCCCATCGAAGCCATCCGCTATGAGTAGGCTAAAATGACATACGTGCGAAGCTGCCATCGACATCAGGGTGAAGGTGTCGAAACGACACCCGATGTCGGCAGGGAGGGACATCGGGATGTCGTTTTATCCCTCCGGGACGTTATCTTTGCATATACATATAAGACAATGGAAATGAATAACATAGAAGCAACAACCAGATTTGGGAGCCGGAAGATGAACTTTGCGATTCACATCGTCGCATGGGTCATCCTATTCGGCTCACCGTTCTTCTCCACCGGAAGGGAACAACAAGCGATGAGCCTCTTGGGATACATCCGCTCCATCGTAGTCCCCCTGTCGTTCATGCTCGTGTTCTACATCAACTACTACCTGCTTATCGACCGCTTCCTTTTCAGCAAGCACACGTGGCGCTTCTTCGCGACCAACCTCGTGCTCATTGCCACGACCATCATCGGCGTCCACCTGCTGATGAACATTCTGCCCCCGGCCGAAGTGATGCGCCCGCACCCGCACCACGAAAGAGAGCTGCAAGAGGTCATCGGCTTCTTCTTTGTCAACGCCGTCATCTACATGCTGGTGGCAGGGCTTTCGGTCGCACTACGGGTAACTGAGCGGTGGTACGACATGGAGTCGTCGCGCCACGAACTGGAGAAGAGCCGCGCCGAAGCCGAACTGCAAAACCTCAAGAGCCAGTTGAACCCGCACTTCCTCTTCAACACGCTCAACAACATCTACAGCCTGATCGCCTTCAGCCCCGAACGGGCACAAGGCGCAGTGCACGACCTGAGCCGCCTGCTCCGTTACGTCCTCTACGACAGCAGCCAGCCAACGGTTCCGCTCGACAAAGAACTCAACTTCATCCGCAACTATGTCGAGCTGATGCGCATCCGCCTGCCCGAACAGGTGAAGTTGACCACCCATATCCAGGCCGACAATCCGGAGGCACCCATCGCCCCCCTGCTGTTCATTTCCCTTATCGAGAACGCTTTCAAACACGGAATCAGCCCGGTGCACCCCTCCTTCATCGACATCGACATCCACGAGAGGGAGACGCGCATCGCCTGCCAAATCCGCAACAGTTGTTTCCCAAAAAATAACGAATATGACAAGAGCGGCTCCGGCATCGGCCTGCAAAACCTGAGCCGCAGGCTGGAACTTCTCTACCCCGCCCGCCACATCTTTATGTATGGCGAGAAAGAGGGCATTTATACCTGCTACTTGGAGTTGCAAACCTGAAGATTTATCGTATCTTTGCCCATATCTTACATTTATATCTGAACACATTATGATACTGACATGTGCCATCATTGACGACGAGCCACTTGCCGTCAATCTGCTTGAAAAGTATGTGGAAAAGACACCTTTCCTCCGTCTCGCCGGGAAATATAACAGTGCCTTGAGTGCACTCACCGAACTGAATGCCCATCCGGTAGACCTCTTGTTGCTCGACATCCAAATGCCGGAGCTGAACGGAATGGAATTCTCACGCATCCTCAACGCCGACACTCGCATTATTTTCACCACTGCCTTCAGCCAGTACGCGCTCGACAGCTATAAAGTCAACGCACTCGACTACCTGCTGAAGCCCATCAGCTACCCCGATTTCCTCAAAGCCGCCGACAAGGCGCTACACTGGTATGAGCTGACACGCGGCAAAACATCCGAGAGCGAGCCGCAACCAGACTCGCCCGTGTTTTCCATCCCACAGCAGGAGAAGAAGCAGGGGGATGTCGAATCAATCTTTATCAAAAGCGAATATAAGCTGGTACAAATCAAACTGTGCAATATTCTTTACATTGAAGGGCTGAAAGACTATGTCAAAATTTACATCGAAGACGAACCTCACCCCATTCTTTCGCTCATGAGCATGAAAGCACTCGAAGAATTGCTCCCGGCCGACCGTTTCATCCGCGTACACCGTTCGTTCATCGTCCAACCGGAAAAAATCAAGGTCATCGAACGGAACCGAATCGTATTCGGCAAAACCTATATCCCCATCTCAGACAACTACAAGCAACGATTCATGGAGTTCCTGTCGAAACGGGCACTGTGGCCGTAGCCATTGCCAATTGCAACACAAGCTGCTCCAACGCTTTCGTCACCCGCCCTGCCTTTCCTTCATAATTATTCACCATGACGGCGATGGCATACAGCTTGCCACCCTGCTCCAGATAACCGGCATAGCAACGGACGCCCGATATACTGCCGCTCTTCAGGCGAGCATGTCCCTCCAAGACGGTTCCTTTCAGAAAATTGCGGACAGTCCCCTCGCGGCCGACCTCTGGCAAAGAGGCCATAAACGCCTCCGATTCAGAAGAATGTTTCGCCATATACAGCAACAAATCGACAATAAAGGAAGCAGACAATTTGTCTGTCGGAGCAAGCCCGCTCCCATCGAAAATTTGCTGCCGACCCATTTCCAATCCGTTGCCGACCCAATATGATTTCATTGCCGACCCGCTCCGGGCAAAACAAGCCCTCTTTCCATTTGTCTCGGACGAGAGGTGCAACCCGATGGTTTTCAGGAAAGCATCCGCATAGAGATTATGGCTGACATGATTGCAGATCTTGACAAGTTCCCGCAAAGGTGGCGAATAGGTCGTCACGATTGGCGTACGTTTCTGCTCCTCCCAACGTCCGTGTCTCTGTTCAATCCGATAACAGGAAGGAGCCCCTTCGACCCGGATTCCTCTCACCCGGAGCTGTTCCGTCACATAAGTCGCGAGATAGAGCGGAGGGTCCGGGATATCTCCCTTCACCACGCAACGCTCCTGACCGGGCGGAAGCGCACCGTACAGGTAACGCACGCTATCGAATGGCATCCCCATAATGTAAACACTGTCCGCCGGAACGGCAAGCGTCTCCAGACAGTTCTCAAACCGAATAGCCATTTGCGGCTCCGTCCGTACCACCACAGGCTGCGTCCCCACAGTCCCGCTCTGCAAAACCAACCGGTAACAATTATCAAAAACAGAAAGCCCGTAGCAGCCTGCCGCGTAATAGTTCCCTATATCTTCCCGAAGCCACTTGGGTGAAATGCCTTCCGTGTCGAACACCCGTTCGTCGGCAATCACCGAACCGGCAATGTGCCGGATACCAGCTTTTTGTAGCGCATCCAGCCACAGATTCAAGAAGGGTATTTTCAAATAGGCGGAACCCAACGAAGGGTCTCCGCTCCCCTGAATATACAGATTCCCCTGCAAAACGCCGTCGCGGACAGCCCCGTCATAAGCTAACACCGTCGGGAAACGGTAATCAGCCCCCAATACATCCAAAGCAGTAGCCGTCGTAACCACTTTCAGCACCGAAGCGGGAGTCAACAGGCGCTCCGCATCATAGCTATAAACCGTCTTCCCGCTCTCTACCTCTTTCACCGACAAAGAGAAAGAGGCACCTTGCATATAAGGAGCTTGCAAGAACTGTTCGATAGGAGCTTGTGCCCGTAACAACGGAATGAGACCGAAGCAAACGAAAAACAATAATATTTTAGACCGTATCATACGCGCATTCAGACTTTATCTTAACTTTGTGGACAAAGATACAGATTAAACATGAATCCGTTGTTCGATAAACCGTTTACATTCGACCGCGTAGTCCGTATTATTTTCGGGCTGGCAGTCATCAGTGGCATCATTTACCTGATAGCCATCTTGCGCAATGCGCTGCTGCCTTTCCTGATTGCTTGGCTACTAGCCTATCTCGTGCATCCTTTTGTCAAGTTCTTCCAATACAAGCTGAAACTGAGAAACCGCCTGCTCTCCATCATTGCCGTCATCGTCTCCGGCCTGCTGCTCCTGTCGCTGATTGGCGCCATCGTTGTGCCATCGGTCACGAAAGAGGTAAACAAAACGATGGAGTTGCTACAACGGCATAACGCCGGCTACGGGAATATCCCCATGATTCCACAGTCATGGGTGAACTATCTGGAAGAACATATCGACCCGGAGCAATTGGCCCAGCTCCTGAGCAAAGAGAACATCGAAAAAGCCATCAAGCAAATCGTTCCCAAAATGTGGGTCGTGCTGACCAATACCTTTTCCGTCTTGTTCAGCATTACCATCATCTTTGTCATCTTCCTTTATTTCATCTTCATCCTGCTGGATTACGAACGGATTGCGAACGGGTGGATTCGCCTGATACCAGACCGTTACCGTCCCTTCATACAAGGTTTGGCCGACGATGTGGAATACAGCATGAATCGCTATTTTCGTGGACAGTCGCTGATTGCCTTGTGCGTAGGCATCCTGTTTGCCATCGGTTTCAAAATCGTAGGATTCCCGTTGGCAGTAATCTTGGGGTTGTTTATCGGAATGCTCAACCTTATCCCTTACCTGCAAACCATCGGCATCATTCCCATGATTCTGCTGAGTCTGCTCAAGTCTGCCGAGAGCGGACAAAACTTCTGGGTAATTTTCGGGTTGGGATTACTGGTGCTTGCCGTCGTGCAGGTCATTCAAGACCTGTATCTCACACCGCGCATCATGGGAAAAGCAATGGGGTTGAATCCTGCCATTATCCTGCTCTCGCTCTCCATCTGGGGGACGTTGTTAGGTTTCATCGGACTTATCATCGCCCTTCCATTAACCACACTTTTTCTTTCCTACTACAAACGTTTCATCCTGATGGAAGAAAAAGCGCCGCTCTCGGAGGAGGAGCAGGCTTCCTCTTCTAAAATAACGTTAAATTAAGCCGACTAAGGGTATTGTGTGGAAAAATGGACGCTCGCAATGTCAACGAGAATACAAAAACAACAAATCGGTACATATCACCCCTTTTCTCGGCATCCTGCCACCCCGACAACCGTCCCCATACCTCATTATGACCGTCTTCAGTATAACGATGTGCTGAACTGTGCCGGAATACTCCTCCCGAAGAGCTTCGAACAGGACTCGGACAGCAAAAACAGGCTTTTCAACCGCTTTTCGGGGGAAACAAATCAAGGCGGTTTTCTCTCTTACAGAAGAAAAAGCAACAAGTTAAAGAATTGTTTGTTTATGCAAAAATAACCTTTTGCGTCATCCGCACAAAAAACAGCCGGCACCTATACAAAAAAAGGAAGCAAACAAAACACATGGGAAGTGCTACCTCACCTCTATGCGCACATTTTATTCGGTCAAAAATAAGAAGATAGTGCCCATTTTTATTACTTTTGCATATTCACTCATAAATGAGGATAGTAACCGTATGGAAACTGAAAAGAAAGAAATGAATAAAATTAATAAGATGTCACTGTTGATTATGGCAGTGGCCGTTTTGTTGTTACTCATTGCCGGAGCAGCCTACTATATATTCCACCAGCACCGGCAAATGAAAGAACTGGAACAAGTCTACGAACTGGATAAAGAGACATTGGAAGACGAGTTTAACGAACTCTCCCTTCAATATGAAGGGGTCATGTTTAAAATCAGCAACGACTCTTTGCTCAATCTTTTATCTACCGAGCAAGCCAAAGTGCAACGTTTACAAGAAGAACTCCGTACGGTAAAAGCTACCAACACGAAAGAAATCTCCCGGTTGAAAAAAGAGTTGCAGACCTTGCGAAAAATCATGCGCAATTATGTTGTTCAAATCGATTCGCTGAACCGAGCCAACGAACAATTGAAAATCGAAAAGAATGAAGCTGAAAAAAAATACAAACAAGCATCATCTACTGCAACCGCTCTCAAAAAAGAAAAAGAGAAACTGACAGAACGTGTGACATTGGCAAGCCGTCTGGATGCAACCGGCATCACGGTCACTCCGGTTAACAAACGCGGGAAACGCGCGAAATCCATCAAGCAAATGGAACAATTCGTCATCGATTTCCGCATTTCCAAAAATGTCACTGCCCCCGTAGGAGAAAAAAACATTTATGTACGCATCATGAAACCCGACGATGACGTCTTGGTCAAGAGCCGTGCTAATGTTTTTCCGTTCGAAGGAAAAGAAATCAGCTACTCCATAAAGAAATTAATTGAATACGAAGGGGAAGAGGTGCCCGTCACCATGTATTGGGACATCGAAGAGTTTCTTTCGCCGGGAACTTACCGGGTTGACATTTTTGCAGACGGCAATCTGATTGGCCGCCAGAATTTCTCCCTCGAAAAATAGCGACATAAAAAAGAAAGCCTTTCTTCCCAGAGAGGCTTTCTTTTTATATCGGAAATAACCAATAAAAACTTTCCAATACTTTTTCATCTTATATGCTTACATAATTAGCAAAGGTTTTGATGTAGCGATTATACTAATAGTGTTACTTCTCTTAATGACATTGCAAAGTTACCTGCATTTCATTCCCTCCACAATACCTATATATAAGTAAAATAACATCTGCCATCTACCTATTTCGGGTGATGAAAGCATTAAAAAAGGCCGTTTCCAGCAAGAAACAGCCTTTGAGAAACAAGAAAATAGGCTTTTATTTAATATCCAACTTTGCTTTAATCGCTTTAGGAAGCGCGTCTTTGTGAACAACGATATTCATGGTCTTATAACGGACAAACGCCTTCGACGCATACCAGATACCGTCATACTTTCCTGCCTTTCCCCATGAATTCTTAACCATATAATATTCATTTCCTTCTTGGTCTTTCGCGATTCCGTAAATCTGCATACCGTGATCATCCGTTGTCTCCCAATTATCATAAGCCAGCTGACGTTCTGCCTGTGTACACCATTTTTGAGGCTGTGGTTTCGTCGTCAGTTTTTTCTCTTCCGGCTTCAGTTTCAACCAATGAGCCATATCAGAACCACTTAACTCTTGGATTTTGGCGTCGTCAGGCAAAACAGCAATGCCATCGCGCGTAAATCCGGACTCACTCACATCAGAGCCCCATGCAATCGTATATCCGTTATTAATGGCATAATCAAACACCTCCATCAACTCATCGATCGGCAGGTTGTACGAAAGCGAATGGCGCCAATTGTCCGGAATCTCAAGCGGGAACTGTGTATAAAAAGGATGATGCGTATAAGAAGTCAACGAAACATAGTCTGAAGCTTTCAACCCTGTGGATTCGTAAAAAGACTTCGGCGTATATTCCTTTCCTTTATAGGTAAAAGTTTCCGGACATTTTCCCAAATAGACCTCATGCACCGCAGCTACAGCTTTTTTCCAAAGCATATTGTTCTGGTCGTCTGACTGCAACTTACGCAAATTGCCCTTTGCCACCGCAGCCACCATCGCGTCTGTCAAAGCCGAAAGCTCAGAGTGATTACTCAAGGTATCCCCATACATCACACCCGGAAGCATCTCTTCTTCAGGTACCAAACCAAACGCTTCCATCCCATAAATCACATCATAAAACGAACCGCCTTGCGAAAACGAAGCATCGCCATGCGTCCGTACGGCCATATCCGCCCGGTCCTGATAGGTATGGAAAACTGTATACATTTCAGAAAAGTCATATTCCCCCTTCCCCATACGAAGCAGTTCAGACTCCAGAAATGCCATTGACGAATAGCACCAGCACGTTCCGGCACGGCTTTGGTTCTTAATAGACGTAATCGGATTCTCTTTTACAGTCGTGAAAACAAATCCTTCATCTTGATTTTCTGCTTTTTCAGCATCTTGCGCGTATGCATTCCCCGCCATGCAGATAGCGACCATCCATACACCTGTTGCAAAAATTGTCTTTCTCATGCAAAACTTACTTATTATTGTTATTGTATTTATTTCCGAAGGGCGAATGTACATAAAAACGTCGAATTATAAACAAGTCGCATTGAAATCAAAGTACCATTTGCTCCCGTCGTAAATTCATTTAGCTTCCATGTATTTGAATTTACCCTTTGTGTATTCTTTTTTAGCTCTAAAAGGCTACTTGCCTGATGAAGTTCAGCTCTTTATAAG
>CAYXIX010000004.1:0-3676 GCA_964465405.1 uncultured Parabacteroides sp.
AAAAATGTGGTAACAAAAAGGTGGCAGGTTTTTGAAACTGCCACCTTTTTGTTATAGTTTTAAAAAGATTAGAGAGCTCCTACTTCTTTTAATGCAGCATTGGTTTTGTGTACAGCTGCTGCACTCTTAGCAAAGAGTTCTTTTTCTTCTGCTGTCAGATTTAACTCTACAACCTTTTCAATTCCGTTTTTACCTAAAATGACAGGAACACCGATACACAAATCAGATTCTCCATATTCACCTCCCAAATATACAGAACATGGAATCATTTTTCTCTGATTATGGATGATAGATTCAACAACATAAGCTCCGGCTGCTCCCGGTGCATACCATGCGGAAGTACCTAATAACTTTGTCAGTGTGGCACCGCCGACCATTGTCGAAGAAATAACTTCCTGCAATTTTTCTGCACTCAGTAATGTGCTGACGGGTTGTCCTTTGTAGGTTGCCAAGCGAGCCAATGGAATCATGGTTGTGTCACCGTGACCACCGATAACCATTCCTTCAACTTCGTTGGCGTTGCATCCCAATGCCTGAGACAAGAAATATTTGAAACGAGAGCTATCCAATGCTCCTCCCATTCCAATTACGCGATTTTTCGGCAAACCTAATGATTTCAATGCTAAATAGGTCATTGTATCCATTGGGTTAGAGATGACGACTAAGATTGCGTTAGGAGAATATTTCAGGATATTTTGAGCAACGCTTTTTACAATACCTGCGTTTACACCAATTAACTCTTCGCGTGTCATACCCGGTTTACGAGGAATACCAGAAGTGATGACCACAACATCCGAATTGGCTGTTTGTGCATAATCATTTGTGCAACCAACAACTGTAGTATCAAACCCCAGCAATTGTGCGGTTTGCATCATATCCATTGCTTTTCCTTCAGAAACGCCTTCCTTAACGTCCAGCATTACTACTTCGTCTGCCACTTCGTTGAAGGCAAGAACATTTGCACACGTTGCGCCTACATTTCCGGCGCCTACAACTGTTACTTTAGACATAATAATAAGTTTTATATGTTTTACGTATATAAGAATACTTTCTTATTTGCTTTTTAGCGACACAAAATTACAATCTCTCATGTAATAAAGAAATATTTCCATAATATATTTTGGTTACGGCATTATTAAATATCGCTAAAGCCGGCTGTTTATTTATTCTACGTATAAAACCAAGCCTTTTAAATATTCACCTTCTGGATGATAGATATTAATTGGATGATCAGCAGGTTGGGTTAGCTGATGTAAAATACGCACATGCCGGCCAGATTGAGCTGCTGCGCTAAATACGGCTAACCTGAAATTTTCCTTGCTGACGACCTGCGAACAGGAAAAAGTGAACAAGATTCCGCCTGGCTGGATTTTCTCGAAAGCAACAGCGTTGAGTTTGCGATAACCTTGCAACGCATTGCGCAGCACATTTTTGTGTTTGGCAAAAGCCGGAGGGTCTAAAATGATGAGGTTGTAATTATGTCCCATCTGTTCCAAATATTTGAAAGCATCTTCGGCAAACGCTTCATGGCGTGGGTCATCCGGAAAGTTAAGTTGTACGTTTTTATTTGTCAGGCTGATTGCTTTTGCCGAGCTGTCTACAGAATGAACCCGTTTGGCACCTCCTCGCATCGCGTAGAAAGAAAATCCGCCTGTGTAGCAGAACATATTCAATACGGAACGATCTTTGGCATAATGTTCCAATAGCGAACGGTTTTCCCTCTGGTCTACAAAAAAACCTGTTTTTTGCCCTTTTTGCCAGTCTACATAGACTTTCAGTCCGTTCTCCATTGCGATATTATCTGCATCCTTACCAAGCAGATAGCCATCTTCGTTATGTAAGTTTGCTTTATAAGGCAATGTCGCTTCTGACTTGTAATAGATGTTTTGTAAAGAATCGCCCAAAATGCGTTTTAACGCTTCCGCAATCTGGTGGCGTGCGTAATGCATTCCAACGGAATGAGCCTGTATGACAGCTGTATGCGCATAAATATCAATGACTAAACCGGGCAGATTATCTCCTTCGCCATGAACCAACCGATAGGTATTATTGTTTGCTGTATTTGCAAGCCTTAAAGTTTGGCGTAGTGCATAGGCGATTTGGATCTGTTTTTCCCAAAAGGAGAGGTCAATAGAGGTTGGTTTGAACGATAAGATACGGACAGCAATGCTGCCAATCTGGTAATGGCCAATTCCTAAAAAATGGCCGTTGGACCCATATACCTCTACTACATCGCCCTCTTCCGGTTTCCCTTCAATGGATTGGATAGCACCTGAAAATACCCAAGGGTGAAAACGTAACAAGGATTCTTCTTTTTTAGGTTTAAGAAATACTTTATGCTCTGTCATCGATATGGTTTTTTAGTTGATTATAAATTCTCAGGCAGGCCCAAGCGTCAAGGGCTGCATATTTTTTTTGGGCATCGCTGAGCACATCCGCTTCCCAGTTGGTCAGGCGTTGTCCTTTTGATATCTTTTTATGAAATAAAATCGCGTATATTTTTTGCAGGCTCACTTCTTCGATACCGAATTGTTTGACATAGGCCTGCAAATCCAGAAAATTAGCAGGCTTGATTTCTTTACGTTTTCGCATTGCACCAAAATCGTCGCGCAGAGATAACCCGATTTTTAAAATATCAGCATTTGTCAGGAATTCTTCCAAAGACTCCGGAATGTCGATGCGGTTCAGGCGAAACAAGAAGCAAGTATCGTTTGTCGATATTTGCATAAGCGAGATTTTGTAATGTTGTCCTTTTTTAAAGCAGGGGCGTGTTTCTGTATCAAATCCCACTATGGGGAAATCTGTTAGATAACGAACTGCCCTTTCACTTTCCTTGAGTGTATCGATGACAAAAATCCGTCCCGTATACTTTTCGACGGGAAGTTGGGCGATGTCAGCTTTAGAGATGGAATGTATGTAAGATTGTGTCATGCTTCTTCTTGATTGCTTTCCAAAAATTCTTCGTCTCCATATCGTACTGTATGCAATGCTTTGAGTGCATTCAGTGCTTGCTGTCCCCAATATTCACGAAAATTACGGCCACACGAAGCGACTGCTTCCCGCATGAGCGTTTCATTTTCTTGGCGGAATAGAAAAATGAAATTAGCTGTATCTTGATAGACATCGGCCAGATTTTCGGAAATAAAAGCCGCGATTGGAGCATCGCTGTAAGGCATGTCCGGATGGAATGTTTCCAGATAGGTGTCTTTTTCTCCTAATAATCGGGCAATTCGATTACGGACTGTTTCATACATATCTTCTGTCACAAACTGTTCGGTGTCGCTCTCTTCGTCTTCTTCTATTTGAGGGAGGAGTGTAGCTTTCAGATAAAGCAGGGGCAACAATTTGGTCGCCTTGTCCACAAAATCGAATAGACCTTTCTCTCCTGTTTTTTCGACAAACGAACAAAACTCCAACGCGACAGTGACGAATTCAATCGTGTCGCGTGCGTATATGGGATTATTTCTTTTCATGTTAATCTTTTTGTGCTAATATCCGTGCGGATAATTTTTTAATTCACAAAATTAGAGAAAATCTGTCGAAAAATATCCGAAAACGCATTGATTAATGCGTGTAATAAAAGTTATAACGCGATGACTTCTGCAAGTGTAAGTCCTGTGACTTTTGCGATGATTTCAAAAGAAACGCCTAATTCTTTAAGGGCTTTGGCGTTCTT
>CAYXIX010000004.1:3776-36169 GCA_964465405.1 uncultured Parabacteroides sp.
CCCTCTTCACGTCCTTCTTTTTTCCCCTGTTTCCAGCCGCCATTATAGAGTGTTCTCTCTACGCTCACGCCATCCCAGAATTTTTCATACCCGCGTAATTGGGCATCTGAAAAGGCCGATTCTTCAATCACGTTCAATGCCTTGTTTACTTCCGGGTCATCCAGCATTTCAGCTGGAGCATGTTTTGTTTTTTCATCTATTTCCGTCAGGTAGCGCAACCATAGAACAGCCATTTTTTTATCGCCCATTTTCTGTGGTTTGAATTTAGGTAGTTCGATAAAAACCAGCTGCAAGCCTTCTATCACACGGTCTGAATGTTCAACATGCAGCATTTTGAAAACATGGTAAAAATTGGGGTCTTCACGCATAAAAATGTCATTGACCAAGCAGAGTGAATAGACAGGATGCAACAAGTCGTAGGTCTCGCCTTTACCTAATTGGCGTACGTATGCTTTTGACGCATTAAACAACACACGCTGCTCGAACTCGGGAGACCAGACCATCTGCATCTCCACGATGAAACAACGCCCCCGATTATCTCGACATTGCACATCAACGATACTATTCTTTTTCAAAGGATTTTCGGGAACCAGTTCTGCGGGTAAATATTTGATTTCCTCTATTTTGTCGCCCTCCTCCAGCGGTAAGAGTGCATTAAGAAAACTTTTTATGAGGTCCGGATGTTCGCCAAAAACCTTTTTGAATGTCAAATCTGCTTTAGGATCTAAATATTTCATAGTTAGTTACATTAAAAAATCATGCACAAAAATAAAGATTTATTTCCGATTTAGATGGATTGTATTCCTATTTTCTTGACTATTCCGTCGGAATCTTATACATTTGCCTGATAAACTCAGTCTAACATTTTAAATAAAGAAAATAGATGGAAAGTACGCGTCGTTCATTTTTGAAGAAAGTAACAGCTGCCGGTATCGGTACGGCAGGCTTGGCTTTGAGTGGCAATACAGCCGCAGCCGTGACCGAGATACCCGCCGGGAAAAAGCAGAAACCCACCGGGAAAGATGATGGCAAACTGCGTTTCGGTTTCATTGGCACGGGGGCTCGTTGTCATGAACATATTAACAATGTCTTGTCTATTCCGGGAAACAAGATTGTTGCCATTTGTGACATCCAGGCAGGTCCTATTCAGCGAACGCTGGAGCATATAGCCAAATTCAACGTTCCCGCTCCGAAAGTGTATACGGGTAGCGAGCACGAGTTTGAAAAGATGTTGAATAATGAAGAGTTTGACTGTGTAATCATTGCCAGTCCGTGGGAATGGCACGTGCCGATGTCGGTCGCAGCCATGAAAGCAGGTGTTCCTTATGTAGGTGTGGAAGTTTCGGCAGCGAATACATTGGAAGAGTGTTGGGACTTGGTTAACGTTTCGGAGGCGACGGGTAGCCATCTGAATATCATGGAGAACGTTTGTTACCGGCGCGACTGCATGGCTGCTTTGAATATGGTGCGTCAGGGGCTGTTTGGCGAATTGCTGCATGCTACTTGCGGCTATGAACATGACTTGCGCGAAGTCAAGTTTAATGACGGAAAGAATTATACGTATCAGAAAGGTGGTGAACTGCGTATGGGTAAGGATGCTTATGCGGAAGCACAGTGGCGCACGAACCACTCCGTCCACCGTAATGGCGATGTTTATCCGACGCACGGTATCGGTCCGGTAGCAAATTGTTTGGATATCAATCGTGGAAACCGTTTCCTCTCTTTGTCGGCAATGGCGACGCAATCGCGCGGATTGCATAAGTTTATTGTGGATAACGGTGGAGAAAACCATCCGTTGGCAAAGGTTCGCTTCAATCTGGGTGACATCGTGACCTCTATGATTAAGTGTGCAAACGGGCAGACTGTGATTGTGACGCACGACACCAATTCGCCTCGTCCCTATTCGTTAGGTTTCCGGATTCAAGGGACGGAAGGCCTGTGGATGAACGACGGCAATCATGTATATGTACAGAACCAATCGAAGCCGCATCGTTGGGACGATTCTGAAACGTGGTTCAAGAAGTACGACCATGTTTTGTGGTCTAAACATGAAGCTGAAGCATCGCAAGCCGGGCATGGAGGCATGGACTATGTGATGATGTTCGACCTTATCAATGCAATCCATAACAAGAAACCGGCGCCGATGGATTGTTATGACGCAGCAGCTTGGAGTGCTATTTCGGCTCTCTCTGAGATGTCGATTGCTCGGGGCGGTGCATTGGTAGATTTTCCTGACTTTACGCGAGGAAAATGGATTAACCGCCAGCCGGCGTTTGCCTTGTCGGAATAAGATGGATATTTTATTAATCATAGCGGGGAGTATCTGCCTGTTGGTCGGGCTGGCGGGATGCTTCCTGCCTGTTTTACCGGGACCGCCTGTTTCGTATGTTGGTTTGTTGTTGTTGCATTTTACAGATAGGGTTCAGTTTTCGGCCTCTGAGTTAGTGCTCTGGGGCGTGCTGGTGGTGATTATCCAGATATTGGATTACGTGACGCCGTTGTGGGGAGCCAAATACAGTGGAGGCGGTAAATGGGGTAACTGGGGATGTGCCATCGGGATGGTAGCCGGTATTTTCCTTTTTCCGCCTTGGGGAGTGTTGGTCGGCCCCTTTGTCGGTGCATTCGTCGGCGAACTGTTGGTCGGGAAGCCTTCGGCTGATGCCTTAAAGGCTGGTTTGGGAGCTTTTGTCGGTTTTTTGTTTAGCGTCGTCATAAAAGTGGCGCTGTGCGGATATTTTGTATATTGTTTTGTGGCGGCATTATGGAATTGAGAGGTTTAAATCTTTATTTAATGGGGGTAAGTGTATATGAAAGCGAAGAATTCACAGGATACGTCTGCACCGATAACGGTCATTTTTAACTATAACAATATCTTTTTTAGTTTTTTCTATGATGATGAAAGTGGATGTGTGCACCGTTCACATGAATATGCAATGAATTATGTCTATTCAGGCGAAATGATGCTCGATAATGGCACGGAGCAGATTCACGTCGGGAAAGGAGAATGTGTGTTCATTCCGCGCGACCATCATATTACCCTTTATAAAAAACCTTTCGAGGGAGAGCGTTATTGCGGTATTTTCCTGAATTTTACCCGTTCGTTCCTGCGCGAAATGTATAGTAAATTGGATACGCATCGAATACCGGTTGATATGCCGAAAGTGGACGGTGTCGTTAAACTACCGCAGACAGTCGAGATTGCCAGCCTGTTCGCTTCAATGACGCCCTATTTTGACCCGAATGTGAAGCCGCAAGATGATTTTATGCATCTGAAATTACAAGAAGGACTGTTGGCTTTGTTGCATATCGACAAGCGTTTTGCACCAACACTTTTTGATTTCAATGAACCATGGAAAATCGACATCTTGGAATTCATGAATGCCAATTACATGTATGAATTTTCGCTTGCCGAATTAGCACATTATACGGGACGGAGTTTGGCTACGTTCAAACGTGATTTTAAAAAACTGAGCGACCTGACGCCTGAAAAATGGTTGATTCGCAAACGGCTGGCAGTTGCTTATCAGCTGATGAAAGAGGGGGGAAAAAAGATTACTGACGTATATGCTGCGGTCGGGTTTAAAAATCCGTCTCATTTTTCTACTGCCTTTAAACGGCAATATGGCATTCCGCCGACGGCTGTCTGTGCTTGAGAGATAGAGGTGAGCTTTTCGGTAAGATTCTTTGAGCTTCACAGAAAAAGAGAGTGGCAAAGAATGTATTACTTTTGTCAGTGAATAACAAAAAAGACGAAAAGCGATGAGACCCTATATTATTTGCCACATAATGACTTCCATAGATGGGAGAATCGATTGCGACATGACCGAGTATATCGGTGGAAATGAGTATTATGATGCGTTGGCGCAACTGAATTGTGATTCGGAACTTTCCGGGAGAGTCACGATGCAGGATGCGATATGCGTTTTGAAACTCAATTAGCAAAAGGAATAAACGATGAAAGTGTTATTGATAAACGGAAGTCCGCATGAAAAGGGCAATACCTATTTGGCTCTGGCGGAAGTCGCTTCTGCTTTGCAGGCGAATGCAATTGAGACAGAGATTGTCTCTATCGGTACAAAGGCTGTTCAGGGGTGTATTGCTTGCGGGCGTTGCGGCGAATTGGGAAAGTGTGTATTTAAGGATGATTTGTATAATCGGGTACGCGAGCAGGTGGAAATGGCCGACGGGTTGGTAGTCGGTTCGCCTGTCTATTATGCCGGGCCGAACGGTTCTTTATGCGCTTTGCTTGACCGTTTGTTTTACTCTTCGGCGGCCTGGCTGCAATACAAGCCGGCGGCTGCTGTGGCTGTTTGCCGACGTGGAGGCGCAAGTGCCACGTTTGACCGGTTGAATAAATATTTTACCATTAATAATATGCCGGTTGTTTCTTCGCAATATTGGAATAGCGTGCACGGTATGCTCCCCGGTGAGGCCGCACAAGACGGCGAGGGCTTGCAGACCATGCGGACGCTGGGAAACAATATGGCCTGGATGTTGAAAAATCTGAGAACAGGCAGACAACCTGTACCGGAAAAAGAGTCGTGGATTCGAACTAATTTTATTCGTTAGAAACAAATAACAGAACAGAATGGAAAAATTATGGAGTGCGATAGGGCTTGTTGGGCTGTTGTTTGCCTGTACGGGTACCACTACGCATACGGAAAACAATCAATTAAACAAGGAAGAGAATATGGAAGAAAAATTGACGCTAACACAAGCGTGGGACAAGGTTTTCCCGCAAAGCGACAAAGTGAATCATAGTAAAGTAACGTTTCACAACCGTTACGGAATCACGTTGGTAGCCGATTTGTATGTGCCCAAGCAGGCTGAGGGAAAAATGCCGGCAATTGCTATCAGCGGACCGTTTGGGGCCGTTAAAGAACAAGCATCGGGCTTGTATGCCCAGACGCTGGCTGAACGAGGTTTCCTGACGATTGCTTTCGACCCTTCCTATACGGGAGAAAGCAGTGGCGAGCCGCGCTATGTGGCTTCGCCGGACATCAATACGGAAGATTTCTGTGCGGCAGTCGATTACCTTTCCACCCGTGCGGATGTAGACCCCGAACGGATAGGTATTCTGGGAATTTGCGGATGGGGCGGAATGGCACTCAATGCAGCGGCTATCGACACACGTATCAAGGCGACGGTGGCTTCGACCATGTACGACATGAGCCGGGTGACAGCCAACGGCTATTTCGATTCGATGGATGCCGACGCCCGTTATGAACTCCGGAAACAGCTGAATGCACAGCGGACGGAAGATTACCAAAACGGTTCGTATGCGCTGGCAGGCGGCGTCCCCGATACGCTTCCGACCGATGCACCGCAGTTTTTTAAGGATTATCATGCCTACTACAAAACACCGCGCGGCTATCATAAGCGTTCGTTAAACTCCAATGGTGGCTGGAATAAGACCTCTTCTTTGTCGTTTCTGAATATGCCGATTTTGAGTTATGGAGACGAGATTCGGAGTTCTGTTTTGGTGGTTCATGGCGAGAAAGCCCATTCCCGTTATTTCGGTGAAGATGCTTTCAAAAAACTAAAAGGAGACAACAAAGAATTGTTAATTATTCCGGGAGCTAATCACACCGATTTGTATGATAATTTGGAGAAAATTCCGTTTGATAAAATTGAAAATTTCTTCCGTTCTTATCTGAAATAGAATTCAGAAATATAGAGGCGGATACACACAGATAGTTGATTTTTTTCACGATTCTTTTATTTACTACATTTGTACTGGAACAGATTACCCTCCGGGTAGATTTGTCCGGGCTTCGGGAAATACAGATTTTGCCGAAGGGTATATGAAAGGGTCGTGAATTTGTTTTTCTTTTAGTTGTGGAAAAGTTGGCGAGAACGTAAAAGTTTTTCTTACTTTTGTCTGATTTTTTATACACAAACCAAAGACGCAGCATGAAATTCATCGGAGCACATGTATCGGCATCGGGTGGTGTGGAAAACGCCCCTCTCAACGCGCATGCTATCGGCGCAAAAGCATTCGCCCTTTTCACTCGTAATCAACGGCAATGGCGGTCGGCGCCTCTGTCGGCGAAAAGCATCGAGCTGTTCAAAGCCCGTTGCGAGGAGTTCGGCTACGGGCCGGAGCATATCTTGCCGCACGACAGTTACCTGATTAACTTGGGGCATCCCGAAACGGAAGGGCTGGAGAAGTCGCGTGCCGCCTTTCTGGACGAGATGCAGCGTTGCGAGCAGCTGGGGCTCGACCGGCTGAATTTCCATCCGGGCAGCCACCTGAACCAGATGAGCGAAGCGGATTGCCTGGCACGCATTGCCGAGTCTGTCAATTGGGTGTTGGGGCGTACGACGGGTGTCTGCGCCGTGCTGGAAAACACGGCAGGGCAGGGAACGAACTTGGGGTACACTTTTGAGCAATTGGCCTACATCATCGACCGAGTGGACGACAAGTCACGTGTCGGTGTCTGCATCGATACGGCTCATACGCTGGCTGCGGGGTATGACATTTCGACTCCCGAAGGTTTTGAAGAGACCTTTCGCCGTTTTGACGAGGTGATAGGTTTTGGCTATCTGCGCGGGATGCATGTGAACGACTCGAAGAAGGCGTTAGCGACGCGCGTTGACCGACACGACAGCATCGGCAAGGGGGTGATGGGATTTACCGTGTTCCAGTTGTTGATGGGTGACCCGCGTTTTGACAACATCCCGCTGATTCTGGAGACGCCGGACGAGTTGCTTTGGGCGGATGAAATCAAGATGCTTTATGAATGGGCTGTTTAAGGATTTTGAATTTAAGAATTGGAAAATGAGAAAGATATCAATGTATATTGCTGCTTTTGCGGCATTGTTTTTAAGCGTGGAAGCGTGGGCTTGCACGGGGTTGTTAGTGGGGAAGAAGGCTTCGACCGACGGTTCGGTCATGATTAGTTATGCTGCGGATTCGCATACGCTCTATGGCGAGTTATATCGTTGGCCGGCAGCAACTTGGCCAAAAGGTGCAATGTTGGACATCATCGAGTGGGATACGCACAAACCGTTGGGACAGATTCCGCAGGTCGAAAAGACCTATTCGGTGGTAGGAAATATGAACGAACATCAGTTGGCGATTACCGAGAGTACGTTCGGCGGCCGTCCGGAGTTGGTCGATACGACCGGCATCATGGACTACGGCAGCCTTATCTATGTTACGTTGCAGCGTGCCAAGACGGCTCGCGAAGCCATTCGGGTGATGACAGACCTCGTCGCCGAATATGGCTATTACAGCAGCGGGGAGACTTTCTCGATTGCTGACAAGAACGAGGCTTGGGTGATGGAGATGATAGGCAAGGGGCCGGGACGCAAAGGGGCTGTCTGGGTCGCTATCCGCATTCCGGACGACTGTATTTCGGCACATGCCAACCAGTCGCGTATCCAGCAGATTCCGTTTGACGACAAAGAGAATTGCCTGTATTCGCCTGATGTCGTTTCGTTTGCCCGCGAGAAGGGGTATTTCAACGGCAAGGACGAAGAGTTCAGTTTCCAGCAGGCCTATTGCCCGTATAATTTCGGGGCTTTGCGCGGTTGCGAGGCGCGTGTCTGGTCGTTCTTCCGTAAATATGACAAGACGATGGACTGTTATACGGATTTCATCAAGGGCGATGTGACGAAGAAACCGATGCCACTTTATATCAAGCCAGACCGGCTGTTGTCGGTACAGGATGTGCAGGCTGCCATGCGCGACCATTTTGAAGGGACAGACCTCGATATGACGTGCGACGCGGGTGCCGGACCTTACAAGGTGCCTTATCGTTGGCGTCCGATGGATTTCACGGTTGACGGAGAAACTTATCTCAACGAGCGTGCCATTGCTACGCAGCAGACCGGTTTTGTCATTGTCCCGCAGATGCGGGATTGGTTGCCCGATGCGGTGGGCGGTATCTTGTGGTTTGGTGTCGACGACGCGGATATGGCGGTTTTCACGCCGGTTTATTGTTCCGTGACGGCTTCGCCGGAATGTTACCGCGTGGGGAATGGAGACATGATGAACTTTTCGTGGACGTCGGCTTTTTGGATTCATAATTGGGTGGCTAATATGGCGTATGGCAAGTATAGCTACATGATTCAGGATATCCGCAAGGTTCAACAAGAGTTGGAAAACAGTTACCGCGAAGCCATTCCGGCGATCGACGATGCGGCTGCCGAACTTTATCGGACAGACCCCGCTGAAGCCAAGCGTTTTCTTACGTGGTTCAGCACAACAACGGCCGATGCGGCTACCGAACGCTGGAAAAAGTTGGGCGAGTATCTGCTCGTCAAATACATGGACGGCAATGTGAAGAAGGAAGAAAACGGTCATTTTAAGCAAAATGGTTATGGCCTTTCGGAAATGCCAGATTTTCCCGGCTATGATGAAGAGTATTACCGCAGTATCGTCCGCAGTGCCGGTGAGCGATTAAAAGTGAAAGAATAAACAGAGTTTTGAAAAAAGATTGTATATATTTGACGCATTGATTGGATTTTAAAATAGAGTAAGTATGAAGAAATTAATGATTATGATTATGCTTGCTATTTGCAGCATAGGTACTTTTGCGCAGACGGAACAGGGACAGTCGTCTTTCGGTTTCAATGTCGGGTATCATTTTAACGGGAATGGTAATGTGTTGTTGGGAATTGACTATCGGTATAGTATCACGGATGATTGGCGGATAGCTCCTTCGATTACCTATTTGGTAAAGAATAAAGGCTTGAATGCGGCGGCAATCGATGTAAATGTGCATTATCTGTTCAAATTAAGCGATATGTTTGGTTTTTATCCGTTGGCAGGATTGGATCTTTCTTTCTGGAAGGCTGGGAATAGGAACCCGCATAGTAATTGGACTCGTTTTGGCGCGAATATCGGTTTGGGTGGCGAATGTTATGTTTCCGATGTGATTACGGTCGGGCTTGAATTTAAGTATAACGCCATTAAGACGTGGGATGCTGCCGTGTTGGGCGTGCGCGTCGGTTACACGTTCTAAAAAGCAAAAAAAACGGAACACGGATAACATAGGTTTATCCGTGTTCCGTTTTCACGTGTAAATTACCATTTCTGATAATCGTTGAAAGTTATCCCTTCGAAATTGGGGATAACAGCATATACTTTGTCTCGAAGCTCTGTTCCCGGGTTGGTTGTCGAAAGCCCGATAACGCGCATACCGGCCCGTGTTGCCGATTCGATACCGGCAAAAGAATCTTCGAAGACAATGCAATCAGACGGAGCGACCTGTAGGTCTGTTGCAGCCAACTCATAACACATGGGGTCTGGCTTTCCGCGTGTGATGCGATCTGCGCTGACAATTGTTTCAAAAAAGGATTCGAGATGTAAAATTTGAAGTGCGCGCTTCAGCTTGAAATCATCAGAACTGGTTACCAGACCGATTCGGATTCCTTTATCTTTCAGCAAATGTAAAAAATCAAGTGCACCCGGTACGGGAGGAAAAGGCATTTGTTGTTCGAAGGCTTCTGATTCGCGTACGATTTGTTGGCGAAAAGTTTCACTTCGGTCTGAAAAGTATTTTTCGAGGATGTAGGGCATGGTAGTACCTTTTATATGCGAAGCAAAATGAGGAATGCCCGTGTGATAACGTTCGCCGGCCTCGTTCCAATAATGGTCATAGAGAGGCTCGGTGTCGGCAATGACGCCGTCGAAATCAAAAAGTGCAACTTGTTTAAACGAATGTTCCATGTTTAGGTCTGTTTGTTGAAAATTTTTCTGCAAAGATACATGGAATAAGGTAGATAAAATAAAAAATCATATCTTTGTATGCGTACACATGTGCAATGTTTATTCAGAAATTAGATTGTTTAACGAATATAATAATATCAAGAAACAAAAGAATGAAAGCGTATTGGAAGATGGCGGCAATGTCGATGACCTTGTTGTGTGCCGCGTGTCAATCAGACGATGGTTGGCAGCAATTATTCAATGGGAAAGATTTTACGGGGTTTGTCGAATTGAACGGTCAGGCACCGTATCGGGTTGAAGATGGTTGTATGGTCGGTAAATCTGTTTTGGGACAACCGAACAGTTTTATGGCAACCGAGCAAATGTATGGTGATTTTATTTTGGAGTTTGAGGTAAAATGTGACCCGAGCCTGAATTCAGGTGTTCAGTTCCGTAGCGCGAGCACGCCGGATTTTCAAAACGGTCGTGTGCATGGTTATCAGTGTGAAATCGACCCGTCTGACCGTGCATGGAGTGGCGGCGTTTATGATGAGGCGCGTCGTGGCTGGCTTGTTACGTTGACGGATAACAAAGCGGGGCAACAAGCGTACAAAAAAGACGATTGGAATCATTATCGTGTCGAGGCAATTGGCAACAGCATCCGGATTTGGCTGAACGGTGTGAATACGGCAAACCTTTTGGATAATGAAACGGCGAGTGGGTTTATCGCTTTCCAAGTGCATGGTATTTCTGGTGATGAATCGAAAGAGGGTAAAGAAATTTGGTGGCGGAATATCCGTATCAAGACTACAGATTTGGAAGCGTCTCGTATGCAAGGCCCGCTGGCTCCGGAAGTGAATCGCATTCCGAACACGTTGACAGAAACAGAAAAGGCGGGAGGCTGGCGTTTGCTTTTCGATGGTGAGACTTCTGCCGGTTGGCGAGGTGCAGGTAAGGATGCATTTCCCGAGACAGGATGGGAAATTGCCAATGGTGAGTTGAGGATGCTTAAAAACGGTGGGCCGGAAGGAAAACGCGGTGGCGATATCTTGACGGAAGAAGAATTCAGCGCGTTTGAGCTGAGTTTCGAATTTAAACTTACAGAAGGAGCTAACGGAGGAATCAAGTATTTTGTACAGGAGAGTGAGAAGAACAAAGGGTTTGTCATCGGTCCGGAATATCAGGTTCTTGACGACGCGCGTCATCCGGATGCCAAACTATATACAACTTATCCGGGTAGCCGTAAGCTTTCCAGTTTATACGATATGATTGCGGCGAAAGGCGTTCGTTTCAATGGCGTCGGCTTATGGAATCAAGGCGTGATTAAAGTGTATCCGAATAAGCACGTTGAACATTGGCTGAATGGCTTTAAGACTGTGGAATACGACTGGGGGTCGCCGGAATTCATGGAATTGGTGAAGGATAGCAAGTTCCGCAATAAGGAATATGCCGAGTTTGGTCCGTATGGAACAGCACAGAAAGGTCATATTTTGATTCAAGACCATTGGGATGAAGTTTCGTACCGGAGCGTCAAGATTCGGGAATTGAAATGATACTTTCCGGGATGAGGATAAAAAAGGCTTCATTGTACAGTGAAGCCTTTTTTATATCATCATTCCGTCTGCCAGCAGATGCATGGCAAACGAGAGGGCAATCGTTGCGTATAGGATTTTGATATTGATTTTTTTGGACATTTGGTAAAAAACAATCGCCAAGACGAGGAAAAGCACCAAAAGGAGTCCGATGGTTAGTCCACTCGGGTGGGCAAATGTCTGGGCTATCAGCTGTACTTGTGCCAGTGTCTCCGGATGGTCTGTGTATTGAGAAGCTATCCGTAACGGGTCGATGGCCCCGCACATGGTTAGTGATACGGCAATCAGTATAACCACAGTGACAGACGCCATGAAGGCGGCAAACAAACGGGTGACTTTCGTCCGGTATTCGGTCAGATAGAGTACATATTGAGCAAGGAAAATGGCAATAAACGGATAAGCCGGCATTAAATTTGCCTTCTGTTTACAAGACAATATGGAATAGAAAATGAATATGCAGACAAGCGCAACGAGACTGAACAGTTTCTCTTTTTCCATGTTTCGAATGTGAAGCCGGCAATCGGAGAGTAATTCCCTGACTGTTTGGGTGAGGTTATGCAGCTTCATCCCGAACAGTGAGAAAAAGAAGAAGAGCGTCCAGGGCATAAAACCGATGATGAGCGTCCCGAAATTGTACACAAAGCCATGTGCAGCACCTGAGAAGTAATTTGCCAATGTGCCGTCGAGAAACGCCTCTCCTCCCTGTTTCCAAGCTGCAATGTACCATAAAGAAGGCAAGAAAGAGGAAGAGACAGCGACATAAAATAATGCCTTGAATGTAATCCGGTAAGAATATTTGTGGAGTGCTAAAAGATAAACACCGAAAACAAACAGCGGTAGAACGAGTCCGACCGGTCCGCCTGTCAGTACCGCACATCCGAATAACAGTGGGATGTCGATTGGCAACCCTTTCAACTCTAATTTATCTTCCCAGCGGAAAAGGCGGAAAAGCCCAATGACAATCAGCGTCGTCAGCAACATATCTGCTTGTGTAGACGTGGCTGCTTGGTGGATTTTGACGCAGGTGATGAGCAGCAGCGTCGAGATGAATGCCTGCTGGAATCGCAACCGTTTTCCGAAGAAAAGCAATGAAAAGCTAATGAGGGCAATGAAAGCCAATGCAGAAGGTAAATGGGCTGTAAATCGAGATACATATCCTTGTGGCAAAGAAGCTGCAGCTATCAACCAGTGTGCTAAAGGCGGTTCATAGGCGAATCCGTCTGCATCGACCTGCGGCAATACCCAATTCCCGCTTTCGAGCATTGAGCCGGCGACAGCCGCCTCGCGAGGTTCGCCCTTCATTAAAAAGTCTCCCGGCCCATTCCAAGGAAGAACGGATAAGATGCAAATGATAACAACCAATGTCACAGGTTTTTGCAAATAAAGATATTGCAATGTCGGTGTACGCATAATTTTACTTGATAAAAACGTGAACTTTATTTGTATTCGATTTGCAAAAGAACGATTTTTTTTGTGGACTTTTCTGCCTTTCGCTTTTTTTAATGTTCCTTTAACTGCAAAAGAATGACGCTTTTACAAGAAACGTCAAGAACATGTTTTCCCGTAAAAGCGTCTGAAATTCTATTTCTTTTTGGGTTATTGGTTGTATGGCCTATAAGGCGTTTGCCTCACGTTTAATGTTTTAGGCAGCCAAACGCGATAACGTTGTGTTTTGTCCCACATGTTGCCCGCTGAGGCAAAGTCACAAAGAAAAACCTGCTTGGGTGTATGGTTCCCCTCTAAATCGGTACCCAATATCATGGGGGCGGTGAATGCCATCCAGGCAAATTCGGGAGCCTCGACCGGGGTCAGCTCTACATATCCGTCTTTGCTGACGATTTGCGATGTCTCGTCTACAAAACCGTCTTTGAAGCGGCTGTCGCGTGCCAAGACAATCGGTCCCCTGACAATGGCTTGCGCTTGGTTTTGCTCGACAATGCGTGCACGCAGGTCTAATCGGATACATACTTTGTCTCCCTTTTCCCATTTACGGTTAATCATGTAATAGGCACCTTGTAAAACGCCGCTCTGAGGTTCGCCATTGACAGAGACAGTCGCTATTTGGCTCCATGCCGGAATGCGTAATGCCAATGTGAAGTTGGTCGCCCGTTTGGGGTCTATGTTTATTTGGATGGTGTCGCCTACCGGATAGTCGGTCACCTGTTCCAAATGGATTTCTCTTTTTCCTTTCAGCCAGATGTAAGCATTCGAAGGGGCATAAAAATTGATGCGGATGCAATTGCCTTTTGCTTGGTAAGCGAATCCGGGAATCAGGGCAAATGCACGTGGCCCGTTGGCATTACAGCAGTTGATATGCATGCCGCATTGTTCTTCTCCTTCATGTCTCCAGCCTTCCAATGGGCTGTATTTGGCTATCTGAGAAGCATCGGCTTTTAACGAAGCCATCAATGCGTTATAAGCGGCTGTTTCGATATAGTCGGCGTAGAGCGAGTTACCTGTTAACTGTAACAAACGGTTGCAGAGTTGCATCCAAGTGAAGGTTACGCAGGTCTCCATTGTGTGATAGGTGGGCAACGTTTGCCGCTCTTTGCCACCGTACCAACATTCGAACGCACTCCCGGAGCCGGCGATGTTGATCTCTTCCCGGATGATGTATCCGACAGTTTTTTCGACCACAGCGAGGAAAAGTGGATTACGGGTTACTTTATATAATTCCAAGAGTCCTTCATAACACGACATCATCTCGTATGCCTTTTGTCCGTTTTCCCGTGAAAACCAGTTTTCGGGATGCGGGAAACGGTTGGCAACCGGCACGTCGGCGATGGCTTTGCTGATGAGTTGCGGTCCGTCGGGAGTTTCCCATTGGTTGACAATGTATTGGGCAAAATCCAGATATTTTCTTTCTCCTGTCCGGTTGTAGAGGTACATGACGGGTTCCAGCACGGACGAACTGGCCATACCGACGTAGAAGCCGGTCGATACGATGTCGGTCGTGTCCGGTCCGACTTGCGTCATCAGGTGGTCAATCAATCGGCAAGCTGCGTCTAATGCATCTTTGTCGGCAGACAAATCGTACCACGCAATCAGTCCCAACGCCGTGTATTTACGTCCCCAAATATCCCATGCTTGGAGTTGATATTCAGGGGCGTAGTTCCCGATATATCCGTTTGCTGACTGGGTTTCCATCAAAGATTCGGCTGCATTCTTGATGATTTTGTATAACTGGGGATTACGGTTATAGCGGTAAGAAGCGATGGCTCCTTGAATCCATTTACCCCAGAATTCACTCTGCCAGCGCGACTGTTCGTCTTGGTGGCGGAATGGTTCAACCAGATGTTCGACATCTTGTGCTTTCACACGATGTTCGATACATTCGTCAATTCGTTCGCCGATGTATCCCGACATCCGTACCATCAGCACGGGCGAATCCTTCACCACTTGTGCCATGCTTGTTGCAGAAAGGGCACACAACAACAACGAGAAAAAAGCTTTCGATTTGAATAATTGGGTCATAAGAATTGTGATTTAAGTATTGATTGAGCAAAAATAACGATTTTGGGCAAACTGGAGGTTGAAAAATTGACACAAGAATTTTCATTGTTGGCAGTTCCTTTTCCTTTTGTGCGGCGTTAATTTCCGTTTATAAAAATACCCGGCGGGAAAACCCATTCTCCCGTCGGGTAAGATACATTCCGTTTTGTGTAGTTTTTTCAGAAAGGAACGACATTGTTGCCCGGTGCCGATTCCAAAAAATCCACTCCGGCAGGCGGAATGGGTTGGAGCGGGTCCGGCTGTGCCGGGCGGTTTGCACCGGATGGAAATTCGCGTGGAATGTCGTCGTCAATGTTCATGAATTTGGCAAATTTGCTCTTGAAACGCAGGCGGACGTCGCCCACTGCACCGTTACGATGCTTGGCGATAATGATTTCAGCCAATCCGATGAGTGAATTGCCGCGTTCGTCTTCTGTGATTTTGTAATATTCCGGGCGGTGGATGAAGCAAACCATATCGGCATCTTGCTCGATGGCGCCCGATTCGCGCAGGTCGGCCAGTTGCGGACGCTTGCCTTCGGCTCCTTGTCGGGATTCGACGCCACGATTCAGCTGTGAGAGGGCGATAATCGGGATGTTCAGCTCTTTGGCAAGTCCTTTCAGAGAACGGGAGATGGTGCTGACCTCCTGTTCGCGGCTGCCGAAGTTCATGCCGCTGGCGTTCATCAGCTGGAGGTAGTCGATGATGATGGCCTTGACATCGTGCTCGCGCACCAACCGGCGTGCTTTTGTCCGGAGTTCGAAGATAGAAAGGCTGGGCGTGTCGTCCACATAGATGGGGGCGTCATACAGCTCTTTGATTTTGAAGTCCAGTTGTTCCCATTCATAGCTTTCCAGTTGTCCGCTTTTGATTTTGTCACCCGGAATTTCGCAAACGTTGACGATTAGGCGGTTTACCAGTTGGACGTTGCTCATTTCAAGCGAGAAGATGGCAACCGGAATGTTGAAGTTGACGGCCATGTTTTTGGCCATAGAAAGGACAAAGGCTGTTTTTCCCATAGCGGGACGTGCGGCGATGATAATCAAATCGGAATTTTGCCACCCGGACGTGATTTTGTCGAGTGCATGGAAACCGGTTCGAAGTCCGCTTAACCCTTCTTTTTGGGTGGCTGCTTTCTGAAGCATCTCGATGGCATCCTGAATGACGGTGTTGATTTGCACGACATCTTTTTTCAGGTTCCGTTGCGAGAGTTCGAAAAGTTTGCCTTCGGCTTCTTGCATCAGGTCTTCGATATCGATGGTTTCATCGAATGCTTTGCCTTGTATCTCGGATGTGAAGGTGATGAGTTCGCGTGCCAGATACTTTTGGGCGATGATGCGGGCGTGATATTCGATGTGTGCGCTGCTGGCCACTTTGCTCGTTAGTTCGGAGATGTAAAAAGGTCCGCCTACCTCTTCCAGTTCGCCTCGTTTTTTAAGTTGCTCGGTGACGGTCAGCATATCGACCGGTTGCTGGCTGATGGCTAAGTCTACAATTGCGGCATAGATTTTCTCATGCGCCTTTTCGTAGAAACATTCCGGTTTTATGATTTCACTTACTTTTGAATAGGCATCTTTTTCGAGCATCAAAGCTCCTAAAACTGCTTCTTCCAATTCGCGGGCTTGTGGTTGTAAACGTCCCATTTCGGGGACGACGACGGGCTGGGTTCGTCTTCTTCCTGTTGTTTTTTTCGTTTCTTCTGCCATTCGATTTATGCTTTATGAAAATCAAAAGTACGACTTTTCATTCTATGGGATACAAAGGTATTAATTTAATTAACTACTTTTGCAGACTACAAGAATGTGATAGATAGCAAGCATGATGATGACATACGAAGAGACGTTACATTATTTATACACGAGTACGCCTGTCTTTCAGCATGCCGGTCTTCCTGCCTATAAACCCGGTTTGGAGACGAGTATCGCGTTGGATGATTATTTGGGTAATCCGCACCGTTTTTATCGAACTATTCATGTTGCCGGGACGAATGGGAAAGGCTCTGTCAGTCATCTGCTGGCTGCCATATTGCAGCAATGTGGTTATAAAGTGGGGCTTTATACGTCGCCTCATTTGTTGGATTTCCGCGAGCGGATTCGGGTCAACGGGCAAAAGATTCCGAAAGATTATGTGGTTCGTTTTGTCGAACAGCAGCGTGCTTTTTTTGAGCCGATTCACCCCTCTTTTTTTGAACTGACATCGAGCATGGCTTTCGATTATTTCCGTTCGGAAGGGGTGGACTGGGCTGTTGTTGAGACCGGAATGGGCGGGCGTCTGGATAGTACGAACATTATCACGCCGCGTTTGAGTGTCATTACGAATATCAGTTTAGATCATACGCAGTTTTTGGGTGACACGGTTGAGATGATTGCTGCCGAAAAGGCCGGTATTATAAAGTCTGGAGTTCCGGTCGTTGTCGGAGAGGCGGAGCCGGCAGGTGCCTTGACGGTGTTTCGCCGGAAAGCGGAATCGCTCCGTTCGCCGCTTTATGTGGCGCAAACAGGCGGTTTTTTGTTGGCATCCCATTTATCGGAAGCCGGAATGTGGCAGTTGGAGTCGGCAGAGTTCGGCCTTTTGTCAGATGAGTTGGGAGGGGTGGTGCAGACAAAGAATGCTGCGACGGTATTGGCTGCGCTTCATGTGCTGAAAGAGCAGGGTGTCCGGGTGTCTCCCGATGCTGTACGTGCCGGTTTTGAAAATGTGGTCGAATTGACCGGGCTGATGGGGCGTTGGCAGGTGTTGCGGCAAACACCGAAAACGGTGTGCGATACCGGTCACAATGTTGGTGGTTGGCAATATCTGAAACTGCAATTAGAGAGGGAACACGTGCGTCATCCGCATCTGTTTATGGTTGTCGGGATGGTAGGCGACAAAGATGTCGACAGTGTGCTGGCATTGATGCCCCGTGAGGCTTCTTATTTTTTTACACAGGCTTCTGTTGAACGGGCGATGCCTGCCGGAACTTTTGCCCGGCAGGCGACTGCGCATGGATTGTCGGGTGAGGTTTGTCCGACTGTTGCAGAAGCCGTAAGAAGGGCGCAGGAACAGGCGGGGAAACAAGACCTGATTTTTATCGGCGGAAGCAATTTTGTTGTGGCAGACGCGTTACTTTTGTTTATAGAGAATGGAGAAGAAGTAGTATAATTAAAAACGATATAATAACATGACAGAACGAATTCAAAGGAAATTAAGTGAATCTAAGACAGCACGTTGGTCTGTGCTGGCACTTGTGGCGTTTACGATGCTTTGCGGGTATTTCATCACGGATATGATGGCTCCGCTGCAAGATTTGTTGCAAACTTCGGTTGAAAATGGCGGGTTAGGCTGGACGGCGAATGAATATGGCCGGTTTACGAGTGCATACGGTTGGTTCAATGTATTTTTCTTGATGCTGATTTTTGGAGGCATGATTCTTGATAAGATGGGTGTACGCTTTACAGGCGTAATGGCTGCCAGCATTATGCTTGTCGGGGTGTTTATCAAATGGCTGGGTGTGTCGCAGGATTTTGGAGGTGCGACTGTTTCTGTTCTGGGTACGGAATGGGGCTATCCGTTGCTGATTGCTTCGCTGGGTTATGCGTTGTTTGGCGTCGGCATCGAAATTGCCGGTATTACGGTTTCCAAGATTATCGTGAAATGGTTCAAGGGGAAGGAGATGGCGTTGGCTATGGGCTTGGAGATGGCTTGTGCCCGCATCGGAACGGGATTGGCAATAGGGGTTACACCGCTTATCAGCCGGACTTTTGGAAACTCTATCAGTATGCCGATTTTTATTGGTTTGATTTTGCTTTGCATCGGTTTGCTTTCTTTCATCGTGTTTGTGGTGATGGATAAGAAACGGGATGCTGAAGAGGCTGCGTCTGCGACAGAAGAAGAAAAAGAAGAGTCGTTTCGTTTTAGTGATATTTGGGGCATTGTGACCTTAAAGGGGTTCTGGTATATGGCATTGCTTTGTGTCTTGTTCTATTCGGCCGTGTTCCCTTTCCTGAAATATGCGCCGAATCTGATGATTAATAAGTTCGGTATCGACCCGGAATGGTCTGGAGTTATTCCGGCACTGTTGCCTTTCGGTAATATCTTATTGACGCCTTTCTTCGGGAATCTTTATGATCGCAAAGGGAAAGGGGCAACCATCATGATTATCGGTTCTGTTATGTTGATATTTATTCATTTGATGTTCTCTATCCCCATGTTGGATAATTGGCTGGTTGCACTTGGGTTGATTATTCTGCTGGGAATCGCTTTCTCGCTGGTTCCTTCGGCCATGTGGCCTTCCGTGCCGAAAATCATTCCCGAAAATAAGTTGGGTACCGCTTATGCGTTGATTTTCTGGGTGCAGAACTGGGGATTGATGGGTGTACCTTACATGATTGGTATCGTGTTGGATGCCTATTGTATTACCGGGCAGATTGATGGGAAACCGACTTATGATTATACACTTCCGATGTTGATTTTTGCATGTTTTGGTATTTTGTCGCTTTTGATTGCACTGTTGCTGAAACGTGAAGACCGCGTCAAAGGATATGGATTGGAACTTCCCAATATCAAGAAAGAGGAAGCGTTTATGATGGAAGAAGAGATGATTGGTGAAAGACAACGTTAACGATTGGGTATGATTTGTTTCCCGAATGCCAAACTCAATCTGGGATTGAATATCGTCGGCAAACGTCCGGACGGTTATCACGACATCGAGACAGTCTTTTATCCCATCCCGGTGAAGGATGCGCTCGAAGTGGTACATGCAGACACTTTTAGTTTCACGCAAAGCGGCATTCCTGTAGATGCGCCGGCAGAGAAGAATCTTGTCATGAAAGCGTTGAATCTGCTGCGGCAGTATCATGAAATCCCTCCGCTGGCTGTCTGTTTGCTCAAGGCGGTTCCGTTTGGAGCCGGTTTGGGCGGCGGTTCGGCAGACGCTGCTTTCATGCTGAAATTGGTGAATGACTTTTGTTCTTTGGGTCTTGCGCCGGAGCGTTTGGAAGAGTTGGCTGCTTCGCTCGGCGCCGATTGTCCCTTCTTCATCCGCAATGTGCCGGTCTTTGCGACCGGGATTGGTAATCAGTTCGAGCCGGTGGCGCTTTCGTTGAAAGGTTATCATCTTTGTTTGGTCAAGCCGGATGTTGCCGTGTCGACGGCTGAGGCATATGCGCTTGTGAAACCTGCCCGGCCGGCTGTTTCGCTGAAAAGCATCATCCGGAAGCCCGTCGCCGAGTGGCGGGAAACGATGGTGAATGATTTTGAAGCGAGTGTCTTCCCGAAATATCCGGTTATCCGGCAGATAAAAGAGCAACTCTATGAGGCGGGAGCCGTCTACGCCGCCATGTCCGGCTCCGGCTCGTCGGTGTTCGGGCTGTTCGAGCGGCCGACCGACTTCAAGCGGTCGTTCGCAGGCTGCTTCGTCTGGGAAGGGGCGTTGTAACGAAAATTTTTCGCCATATCGGCTTGTTTTAAGGTAGAAAACCAAAAGAAATTGATTTTTATGGCATACTTGCCGAAGGCCGCCCGTTGGAAAACGAAGTGAAACGTTAAGATTCCATAATCAAAGGCTTGATTGTGGTTTTTCGGGGGAGAAATACCAAAATCGAGCCCGCGATTATGAGTTTGAGGGAATGCTATTCGTCAATCCGTTTGATGAATTTCGCCGGGACGCCCCCTACGATGCTATTGGCCGGCACATCTTTCGTTACGACGGCTCCGGCGGCGACGACCGCATTGTCGCCGATGGTCACGCCCTGCAAGATGGTTGCATTCGAGCCGACCCAGACGTTTTTACCCAGCACGATGGGAGCCGGGAGCATCGCCGAACGCTTCTCAGGGTCGAGAAAATGGTTCAACGTCGCAAAGACGACGTTGTGCCCGATGAGGCAACCGTCTCCCAGCGTAATGCCGCCGTGATCTTGGAAATGGCAGCAGGCATTGACGAAGACATTTTTCCCCACCGTAATATTCTTCCCGAAATCCGTATAGAAGGGCGGGAACAGGCGGAACGTCGGGTCTACCTCGTGCCCGAAGAGGTGGGAGAGGAGCGCACGGACTTCGTCGGGCGTATGGTAGGCATTATTCAGTTCGAATGTAATGCGGCGGGCTTCGTTGCTCATCGCGTCCATAAAACTGCCGATTTCAGGCGTGTCAAGCGGACGGCGTTCTTGTACTAATGATAAGAAAGTTTCCAGTGTCATAAATTGAAATGATTATTTGATTGTTCTGTCTGCAAAGGTCGGAAAAAGGATGATTGGTTTTGTAGACGAATTACGGATTGGATGAACATGATTACGGAAGTTTGTAAAAGGGTAAACCGGAATGCCCGGCGGCAAAATGAATGTACAATGGAGGTAATCCGGGCTTTGTATCGGCGTTTTTTATATGTACATTTGTTGGAAATTCGTTGAGGCTTATGTATTACTGTGCTCATTATCATTCTCCGCTTGGCGAGATTACGCTGGCGAGCAACGGGACGGCTTTGACCGGCCTTTGGTTTGACGGGCAAAAATATTTCGGCGCATCCTTACCGGCCGATACTCCGGTTTCGGATTTGCCGGTTTTCCGGCAAACAGTAGAGTGGTTGGATGTTTATTTCGGGGGGCGGAAGCCGGAGGGCGCCCCTGCGGTGCACCTCTGTGGAAGCCCGTTTCAGCTGGCTGTATGGACGATTTTGCAATCCATCCCATACGGGGAAACCCGTACGTATAAAGAGATTGCTGCGGATGTAGCCCGTCGGAGGGGGCTGAAGAGCATGTCGGCACAGGCTGCGGGGGGTGCCGTCGGCCGGAATCCGGTCAGCCTGATTATCCCTTGCCACCGCGTGCTGGGAAGTAACGGGAGCCTGACGGGATATGCCGGCGGCATCGGTCGAAAAGCCTGTTTGCTGGAGTTGGAACGCACAGGAGTTATGCCGTCGTATCCGGATGCGCGATGAAGTCGCGGAACCGGTTTAATCCCTCAATCAGCGAGGCGCGCGGGCAGGCGATGTTCCAGCGCATGAAGCCTTCTCCCTCCGCACCATACATGGTTCCGGCGTTGAGCCTGAGTTGCACGCGGTCGAGCAGGGCTTGTTCAAGGGCTTCCGAAGATTGATGCAGGGCGCGGCAGTCCATCCATACCAAATAGGTTCCTTCTAATTTGGTTAGCGGGAAATCGGACAGATATTTTCCGCAGTATTCCTGCATGTAATCGTAATTTCCTTTGATGTATTCCCGCAGTTGCGACAGCCATTCTTCTCCTTCGTTATAGGCGGCGATAGTAGCCAAGACGCCAAACGGATTGACGTCGCACACTTCGTTGATGTTGATGGCGCGGTCTATTTTGGCTCGGACGGTTGCGTCTGCCGAGACGATGTTGGCGATTTGCAGCCCGGCGATGTTGAAAGCCTTACTGGGGGATATGCACGTAACGGAATGGGAGAGGAAGGCTTCTGAAAGGGAAGCGAAAGGCGTGTATGTATATCCGGGAAGCGTCAGTTCGCCATGAATTTCGTCTGAAAGGATGGTGACATCATTTTGCAGGCAAATTTCGCCGACCCGGTTCAGCTCTTCCGGTGTCCATACCCGTCCGGCCGGATTGTGTGGATTACAGAGCAGCAGGACTTTGGCACGTGGGTCGGCCGCTTTCCGTTCGAGGTCTTCAAAATCCATGCGGAACGTGTTCTCAATGGGGCGTAACGGGCTGCTGACGATTTCGCATCCGTTGTTACGTATCGAGGAGAAAAAGCAGTTGTAAACGGGTGTTTGTACCAATACCTTGTCACCCGGTTCCGTTAATGCCTTGATGACGGCAGAAACCGCCGGGACAACGCCCGACGTGTATATCATCCATTCGCGTTGGATTGTCCATTGGTGCCGGCGTTGGAACCAGCGGATAACGGCATCGTAATAGGCGTCGGGCACATGCGTGTAACCGAAGATGCCGTGCGCTACCCGTTGCTGGAGGGCTTGGATGATGGCTGGAGCCGTCCGGAAGTCCATGTCTGCTACCCACATGGGCAGCACGTTTGTCTGAGGGTTGCTGTCCCATTTGTAGGAAAGCGTTCCTCTTCTCGGAGTTATTTCGTCAAAGTTATATTTCATTTTCACTGTTAATTATGAGCATATTTATATTCGCTTGGGACGACCCCTGTTATTTTTTTGAAGATCAACGTAAAAAACTGGACACTGGGAAAACCTAAGCGTCGGGCGATGAGGGTTGGCGAATCGTTTGTTTGCAAAAGCATTTGTTTAGCCAGTTCCAATTGTTTGAGTTGGAAGTATTCAGACAGGGTTTGTCCTTTTTCAAATTTCAACAAGTCGTTGAAGTAAGCAGTCGAGAGGTTCAGTTTCTCTGCAAAACATTCAGGTGTGGGACGTGTCCCGTTTGAGAATGTGCCGGATGTAATAGATTGGGTGACGAGCTTTTCCAATTTGGCGAGCAGCGTCTTGTTGATATTCTCCCGCGTGATGAATTGCCGTTCGTAGAAACGTGTGCAATAATCCAAAAGCAATTCGATATGCCGTGAGAGGATGGTGCTGCTGTGCGTGTCGATGGCGTGATGGAGCTCATCGTTGATATTTTCGAGGCAACAGACCGTTTTGGCAGTCTCGCGCTGGGAGAGGTGCAACGCCTCCTCCTTGCGGTAAGCGAAAAAGGTGTAATTCTCGATGTGATTTTTCAAAGAAGTGTGGTAGAGCAAATCCGGGTGAAAAGCCAATAGCCATCCCTTGTCGGGTAGTGTGTTGATTCGGTTCATCCGAAAGATTTCGCCGGGCATGAGGAATACCATCGTTGCAAAAGCATAGTCGTAAGGCTTGCGCCCGCAGCAACTACAAGTGTTAGTCTCTCTCTCAATCAGCAAGATTGTATAAAACTCGAACTTGATGCTGCTTTGTTCAAGTTCGGGATGTTCCAGATTGATGATGCTTACTTGCGGATGCAAGGTCTGACAACCTAAACATCGATTGCATTCGCACACGGTTTTAATATCTATCGTTTCTTTCTTCATGCTTATCTTTTGCGTCAGGATATTGTTTTCCAATTGCAAAAATAGATGTTCTGTTAGGGAGCGGAATAACCTTGATTACGGATTGTATAACCCAAGTTACGGAATATGGGTCGTAAGGTCGGCTATGGTCGCCCGGCATTCTTTTATCAAGTCGCCGGGAGCAATTTTGATTTGCAAGCCACGTTGCCCGGCGCTTATGTAGATGGTATCGAATTGCTCTGCTGTCTGATGAAGATAGGTGGGAAAATGCTTTTTCATACCTATCGGCGAACAACCGCCTCGAATGTAACCGGTGAGCAGCAGTAATTCTTTGACATGAATCATCTCGCAACTCTTGTTGCCGGATATTTTTGCCGCTTTCTTCAAATCGACTTCGCATGCTCCGGGAACGACGCAGACAAAATAGCCGTTTTTGTCTCCGTGCAGGACGAGGGTTTTAAAAACCTGCTCGATGTTTTCTCCCAATTGTGCGGCTACATGAACTGCGCTCAGGTCGTTTTCATCCACTTCATAGGCAACCAGCTGATACCTTATTTTTGCCTTGTCAAGCAGGCGGGCAACATTGGTTTTGTTTATTCTTTCTGTTTTCATAACGCTATAATCCTTTCATTGAAAGTTGAACCCGTTTACGGGCAAGGTCTACGCCGATTACTTTTACGGTGACGTGTTGATGGATAGAGACAACTTGGGTAGGGTCGCTGACGAACCGGTCTGCCAATTCGGAAATATGAACCAATCCGTTTTCTTTGATGCCGATGTCGACAAAACACCCGAAGTTTGTGATATTATTCACGATGCCTGGAAGGATTTTCCCTTCGGCTAAATCTTCGATGGTGTGAATGGATGGGTCGAAAGAGAAAACCTGAATGGTTTGTCGGGGGTCGCGCCCGGGTTTATCCAGCTCTGCCAGAATATCCGTGAGCGTCGGCATGCCGACGGTGTCCGTGACGTACCGTTTCAGGTCGAGTTGCTGTTTCAATGCTTTGTTTTGGATAAGTTCTTTGACGGTACAGTGTAGGTCTTGCGCCATTTGTTCGACAATCGGATAACTTTCCGGATGTACGGCCGAATTGTCTAACGGGTTTTCGCTACCGGATATACGGAGGAAACCTGCGCACTGCTCGAATGCCTTTTCGCCCATACGCGGTACGTTTAAGAGTTCCCGGCGTGAACGAAACGGCCCGTGTGCTGTGCGATAATCTACGATGTTTTGTGCCAGTGTCGGTCCAAGTCCTGAAACGTAGGTAAGCAGATGTTTGCTTGCAGTGTTGACATTTACACCCACCAGATTCACACAACTTTCGACTGTCTGGTCAAGGCTTTTTTTCAGAGCGTTTTGGTTTACATCATGTTGATATTGTCCTACCCCGATGCTCTTTGGGTCGATTTTGACCAATTCAGCCAAAGGATCCATCAGGCGGCGGCCGATACTGACGGCGCCGCGTACGGTCACATCATATTGCGGAAATTCTTCTCGTGCAATTTTGGAAGCGGAATAAATAGAGGCTCCGTTTTCGCTCACGACGAACACTTGTACATCTCGGTCAAATCGGATATGTGTGATGAATTGCTCTGTTTCACGGCTGGCTGTCCCGTTTCCGATGGCAATGGCTTCGATGGCATAAGTCGAGACCAATTGGGCGATTTTAGCAGCCGCTTTTCCTTTTTCGTTCTGAGGTGGATGCGGATAGATTGTTTCGTTGTGCAATAATGCCCCTTGTGCATCCAAGCAGACTACTTTGCAGCCTGTACGATAACCGGGATCGATTCCCAGCACCCGTTTCTGTCCCAAAGGCGGAGCCAGTAGCAGTTGTCTCAGGTTTTCTGCAAAAACACGAATGGCCTCTTCGTCGGCACTCTGTTTGCTTTGGTTTGCAAATTCGTTTTCGATAGAAGGTTTCAGCAGGCGTTTGAACGAGTCGTCTACGGCCTTTGCTACCTGTTCGGATGCATCGTTATGCCCTTTGACGAAGCGTCGGTATAAACGCTCTAAGCACTCGTCTGCATCTGGCGAGATACTGACACGCAAGATACCTTCAGCCTCTCCGCGTCGAATAGCCAGCAGGCGGTGCGAACCAATGCGTTTCAGTGGCTCGCTGAAATTGAAATAATCCCGAAATTTGGCACCAGCTTCTTCTTTTCCTTTTATCACTTTGGCCGTAATGACAGCTGTATGCGAAAACGTTTTCCGTATGGCATTCCGTGCATCTTCATTTTCGTTGACCCATTCGGCAATGATGTCGCGCGCACCTTGCAGGGCTTCCTCCCGATTTTTGACTTCTCCCTGAATGAAAGAATCCGCATAAGCCGAAATATCTCTGTTGTTTTGCAATAGAAGCGTCTGTGCCAGCGGTTCGAGCCCTTTTCGTCTGGCAATTTCAGCTTTTGTCACTCGTTTGGGTTTGTATGGCAGATAGAGGTCTTCGATTTCGGTGCTATTCCATGAATCGTCGATGCGTTTTTTCAGTTCAGGAGTTAATTTCCCTTGCTCCTCAATAGAAGAGAGGATGCTTTCTTTTCTCTTTTCCAATTCACGGAGCTTATTATGTTGCTCTTGGATGATGCTGATTTGTACCTCGTCCAATCCGCCGGTCATCTCTTTGCGGTACCGGCTGATAAAAGGAATGGTTGCCCCCTCTTCCAAAAGGCGGAGCGTACGTTCGACCTGTCCCGCCGGAATGTTCAGACGCTGTGCAATCCATTGATGAAATGATATAGCCATACGTTAAATTTTCATCAAGTCGCTTTCGTTGATATATGCTAAATCTTGCCGACGGATGACTTCGCGGGCTGCTTCCCGATTGTTTGTGCGCAAAATGAGAATGGATTTTTCTTTGCTTGAGAAGCAGTACATATACTCGATGCTTAATCCGGCTTTTGTGAAATAAGACAATGTTTGAGCAAAACTCCCGGCGCAAGGGTTGGTCACGATGGCCAAAACTTCGGTCAGGTTGGCGCTGACATTGTTGTTTTTCAAAAGTGTGTAAGCCTTTTGCGGGTCGCTTACGATGATACGCAAAATCCCGTATTCTGAAGTATCGGCTACAGTTGCTGCGATGATGCGTATGTTGGCTTCGGCAAGTAACGCCAGAATCTCGCTTAGTTTTCCGTATTTGTTTTCCAAAAAGATGGAAATCTGATTAATTGTCATAGGTCTTTGTTTTTCAAATGTGAAACGAATATAGATTGTCTTTTTAACAGAGTTTGCGCAAATCTTTGACGCGAACCACTTTCCCTTCCTGTACTGGCAACGAGCCTTTGGCAACGAGTTTCAGGTGAGGTGTAATCAAGAGCTCGTCTTTCAGCTGGCGCGTGATTTCTTTTGTCAGGTGCTGCAAGACGCTGTAATCATCCGTAAAGAGGTCGCTCAGTTCAACCTCGATCAACATTTCGTCGTTGTTCCCGACAGTTTCGATTGTAATCAAATAGTTACTACCCAGCTCTTTGAATTTCATCAGGATTTTCTCGATTTGGATGGGGAAGATGTTGACACCTTTGAGGATAATCATATCGTCGCTCCGGCCTTTGAAACGAGCCAGACGCCGGTGTGTACGTCCGCAAGGGCAATCGCCGGGCAAGATACAGGTCAAATCACGCGTGCGGTAGCGGAGTAGCGGCATGGCTTCGCGGTTGATGGTTGTCAATACCATTTCTCCGACTTCTCCTTCCGGAACGGGTTGCAGCGTGACTGGGTCGATGATTTCGACAATGACATTGTCTTCCCAGATATGTAACCCATTTTGCTCTTTACACTCGAACGCTACACCGGGACCGTTCATTTCCGACATACCGAAACAGTTGTAAGCCTTTACGCCCATCAGCTGCTCGATGCGCTGCCGTTGTTCTTCGGAATGCGGTTCGGCTCCGATGCAAAACGTGTGCAGATGCGTGTCGCGTCTCGGGTCGAGACCCATTTCATACATCACTTCGGCCAAACGCGTCGCGTAGCTCGGTATGATGTGCAGGCAGGTAGTCCCGAAGTCGGTGATGAATTTGATTTGCCGTTTCGTGTTTCCTGCGGCAGCCGGCACGGTCAGGCAGCCTAACTTTTCGGCTCCGTACTGGAATCCCAGTCCGCCGGTGAACATCCCGTATCCCGACGTGTTTTGGAAAATATCCGTATCTCGTATCCCGACCATATACATACAACGGGCCACCTGATTTGCCCATTGGTCGAGGTCGTAGGCAGAGTGAAGCACGACTGTCGGATTGCCCGTTGTCCCGCTTGATGAATGGAGGCGCACGCACTTTTGCAGCGGGATGGCCGCCATGCTGAACGGATAGTTGTTACGCAGGTCATCCTTTGTCGTGAACGGAATTTTCTGCAAATCTTCCAATGACCGGATACTGTCGGCTGTAATGCCGTTTTCTTTGAATACGTTGCTATAAAAAGGGGAATTTCCTGCAATTTCAATTGTCTTTTTCAGTCGTTCCAACTGGAGCATCTCCAAGTCGGCGCGCTTCATGGTCTCAATCTCTCCTTGCCAATATTCCATTGTTTCTGTTTTCATCATGTGTATCTGAATTCTGTAAATAAATATGGATGCAAATGTAAGGATTTTCTTTCATTCCATTTACTTTAAGCCTGCATTCATTTACTTTCGGGGAAAAAGTGTTTTACTCTCCGGGTAGTTTTCCCCCCTTATGGCCGTTCCTATTTCGCGCGAATCGGCGCGGATAGCGGAACACGATGGCCAAAGCGGCTCCGACGCCCAATAGATAAGGGTAATAGAGATACCCCATGATTTCGATTGGCGAGACATGTCCCAGCCCCGATGCCATCAAAACCTGTGCTCCGTATGGAATGATGCCTTGCACGAAGCAGGAAAAGATATCCAACAGACTTGCGCTCCGGCGCGGGTCGACATGGAAACGGTCTGCAATGTCTTTGGCAATGGGGCCAGACATGATAAGGGCTATCGTGTTGTTGGCCGTACACAAATTGGCGAAGCATACCAATGCCGAGATGCTGGCTTCGGCACTGCGCGTCGAACGGATGCGCGTCGTCAGTTTTTGGATAATCCAGTCGATGCCTCCGTTATAACGAATCATTTCCAGCATACCGCCAGCCAATAGGGTGACAATGATGAGTTCGCCCATCCCAGTGATGCCGATACCCATCGACGTGCTCCAATGCCAGATATCGAAACTGCCGGTCAGCAGGCCGACGACACCGGACAGCAGTATGCCGATTACGAGCACAGCCATTACGTTTAACCCGCAGACAGCCGTTACGAGTACGACCAGATAGGGGATTACTTTTACCCATTCCACAGATGCCGCTTGGTAGGCATTGTTTACCTCACTGCCGGCCAGATAATAGAGCATACCGGCCACAAGAGCCATCGGGAGCGCGATGCGGATGTTTACTTTGAACTTGTCTGTCATCTCACAACCTTGTGTACGTGTAGCGACAATCGTCGTATCTGAAATAAACGAAAGATTGTCGCCGAACATGGCTCCGCTTACGACGACGCCAAGCATGAGCGCTTCAGGCATACCCGTCTTGTCAGCAATGCCGACGGCGACAGGCGCAAGGGCTACAATGGTACCGACCGATGTCCCTACCGAAAGGGAGATGAAACAGGCGGCAAGGAAGATACCGGTGGCCAGCAGGTTCTCGGGCAGTAGCGACATCGTGAGATTGACGGATGCGTCTACAGCTCCCATCGCTTTGGCGGTTTCGGCAAAAGCGCCGGCAAGAATGAATATCAGCACCATCAGCATGATATTGCTGTTTGCCGCACCTCGACAGAACTGGTCGATGCGGTATGCCAGTTTTCCCCCTTTGGAGATGGCAATGGCAACAATCGAAGCAATCACGAAAGCGACCGTAATGGGCATCTTGTAAAAGTCGCCCGCAACGACAGACACGACCAGATAAGAGAATAAGAAAACCACCAACGGGAGGAGCGCCCAAGCATTGGGCGTATGGTGAAAATGGATCTGCTCTTTGTTGTTCATGCAGGGACTTTTCTTTATTTAGAATGTAAAACGAAGTGCAACGCGGATACCGCCTTTCTTGATGTTCGGATGGTCGAGGTATGTAAGCCGGCGGTAATAGTCGATGCGTAAGATTTTAAAGATGTTTTCCAATCCGACGCTACATTCCATGTAGGGCGTATTACCCAGCGGCTGCGTCCCTTCGGGCAGCAGGAAAAGTCCGGACGTCATCGTCGGGTTGTTTTTGTCTGTCAGCCCGCCGTAAATCATGTTGAACGAAACCACCTCGCGCAGGCGGAACCATTTGATGCCGGGAATACGGTTGAGTATCCACCCTTTCAGGTAATAGGTCGCGTTGAATGACACATATTGGTCGGTCACGAACTCCAGTGCGTTCATCATGTGGAAAGCTTCCGGCTGAATCGTGATGGATTGGTTTGTATTGGGCAAAATGAGCAAAGGGAATGGCACCTTGTCCCATACTTTCCCTGCTTTTAGTTGCGCGTCAATATGTCCGAATGAAGAGAGCCAGATGCGTTTTTCGGCACTCAGTTCTGTCCGGTTATAGTTGTAGTCGCCCCCGAGCACACCTTTGATGCCCAATTGGTGGGAGAGCTTGAAGACGGGTGCATCTTTGGAAAGGTTGAAGATGGATTCTTTCCCCGAACGCCCGTTATAGGCCCGTTCGCCCGGAGCAAAACGCAGTTGCGTGCCGATTTCGGCAGTTGTGTAATCATTCACATGATAAAGATGTCCTTCCGCATCGCGTTGAATGTATTGGAGCGTACCGGTTGCTTCGTTGTTTTGATGTATCAGCCAGGATTTCCATGTGAGCCCGTTTAACCACTCCTTCTCATATTGCAAGACACTTTTACGGATGTATTGCATCTTGGTGACCGGTTCCCCTACTTTCCAAGCCACGAAGATGTTGTCCTTACTGGTGAAGAGGAAATCTTGACCGGGTGTGTAGACGTCATATTCATGGATGAACGATAGGTTGTTCACAGGGCTTTCGCCTTCGTGATAGGTTTTCTTGTTGAAGCTGTGGGTCAGCTTCAGGTTGTATTTCAGTTTCCGGTCGTTTGTCCCGTAAGCCAGATAGCCGCTGGCAAACCAGTAAGGGCTTAAGTTGGCCGTCGTCATTCCGCCGACGCGCATACGGAATCCTTCCAAGTGGTTTACGCTGAAGGTGGTGTTCATCGGGCCGAAATCGAATTTGCTGTCATTTTTATCGGCTGTCGTCGGGATATAACCCGTAATTAAGATTTCTGCCGTTTTGATGATGGCATTGAAAGCGGGCACTTTGCGCAGTTGCACCAACAGTTCTTTCAGCGCACTCTCTTTCTCCTTTAACGGAATGGGGCGGTTGGAGGTCCAGAACGTATCGGGGCGGGCTGTCGCTTCGGGAAGCAGGTGCGTCGCGCCTAACAGACCGAATATCGAATCGCGGTTTTGAATGTCGAACGAATAGTTCTCATACGTCCGGAGCTGGTGGGCGTAGAGCTGTTGCGTCCCTTTTACCACATAGAAATTGGCGAATGTATTTTCTTGGTCGATGACCCATGTACTGTCCGGCATCTGCTTGAACGTCTGTTCGATACGCAACTTGTCTACCCAGTTGAGGTTGATGTTGGCCGGCGTGTCAAGCAAGACCTGCTTGATGGCATAGCTCCCGTCGAGCATGACGTAGAGCCTGCCTGTGAAACCATAACTCTCGCTGTTGGCAGGGACGAACGCGAGGTCTACGCAACGGTCGCCTTTGAAGTCGAGCGTATCCATGATGTAATAATGGTAATAGGTCGTGGCGAGCGTCGACGACAACGGACTGACGAACCGGTTCAGCAGGATGGTGATGTTGTTATCGAAGATATTGACGCTCTTGAAAATCTCTTCCAAATTGGAGGTGATGCCGCCACCGTCGTCGAGGGCTTTGTCGACGCCTTGCATTCGTTTGGCTTTGACGATTGTCTTTTCAGTCTTAGGGCTTTTTCGGTAATAAAAATCCGAAAGGTTTTCCCTGATGGAAACGGTCAGAATCGGCTTGCCGTTGAATTCCGACGTATCTAAATAATTCTTGATGAATTTGAATTTCCTGAGGAACTTGTTTTTGTCCAGATTCGGGTTGAAATCGTCGAGCGAAAGGCTCAGCTTTTCATAAATCTCGGTCTGATATTCCGGTTTGGATTCGATTCGGTTGTCGTTTTTGTGCTCGATTACCTTTTTGATGAGTTCGACGGCAGGATTGTCCTTGCGGGAATATTTTTCTCTTTTCGGCTTGACGACGACTTCCGCTATCTCAAACGCAGTGGGCTTGAGCAATATGACCAAGTTGTCGTTTTTGCTGCCCGGTTTCAGGTCAATCAGTTTGGTGTCATATCCCAAGTATGCAGCCGCCAGTTTGTGGTATCCTTGACTGTTGTTGAGCGTAAAAGCGCCGTTGTCATCTGTCATGGTTCCGATGGTCGAACCGTCAAAGTAGACGGAAACGAACGGCAGAGCTTCGCCCGTAATCGAGTCTTTCACGATGCCGGAAACCGAAACCGATTGTTGTGCAAATAAAAAAAAATGAGATGTTACAAGTTGTAACAAAACAAGGAATATGATATAACGAATAACTCTACTCATGCATGTAACGTTGTTCCTTCTCGGAATAAGTGAGGTCACAAAAGTAAGATTTTTGTCGCTTTGGCCTGATAGCTGGGATATTAATAATCTTTAATCGAGAGGGATATGCGTTTAG
>CAYXIX010000005.1:0-3284 GCA_964465405.1 uncultured Parabacteroides sp.
GAGTGAGGGACACATCGCTTATGGCAACATACTACGGAAGAAAATATAAATTGTTTGAAAACATAACCATCTGAAACGGGAGGGAATCAGCGTCCGTCCGGATGTCCGGATAATATTGGCAGGCGGCGTAGAGGGCTGCCTGCTCCGCTTCGCTCACGTTGGGCAGCGGGTAGATGTTGTTTGTACCGCACGCATGGATTTGCTGCCGGAGCCTTTTTCCGTAAGTCACTGTTCCGGTTTCCGGCGATTACTAAGAACTGTTCGGGGAGGTATTTCATCATCTCCACCAACAGGTGCATATTCTATTTCGTATGCATGATTTTTCGTTTTCGATTCGCTGCCTGATGGCCGGATAGTGCTCCAGAATCTTGTTGAGCGCTTCGCGGTTGCGGTCGTCGCCCGGTTTGAGGTTGATGCTCATGAGGGCATATTCTTTCGGCTTCCCGACCCCTTTCGCTGTGCGTTGCCCGTTCGGGAGGGGGACGACATACGTGCCGCGCGACACGGCGGCAGCCCAAAACCATACGTCGTCGTTGGTGGGCGCCAACGCCATGAACTGCTCCGGGTCGAGCATTTTCTCGTCCAGCGCGTGTGGCGGATACAAGACGCCTCCCACGCCCGTCTGCATGGCAAGCCGGCTGAAATGGATGCGTTTGAAGAGGAAGTCATACCATTTGTATTTCCTCCATTTCCGGTAGGGAGCATCCAGCTTTACCCGCCTCACGCGGTGGGCGACGATGGCGTCGGGCACCCGTTTGTGCAGGCGTAGCAGGTCGCGCAGCAGGTGTTTGTGGTAGCGGATGTCGTCGTCGATGGTGACAATCAGGTCATCCGGGAAATCCCTCAGGGCCGGAATCAGTTTCTTGTACGAGCGAATCTCGGCCGGGTCGAACCGGACGTCAAGGAGCGGGCTTTCCGCTTTGAGCCTCTCCAGCTCCGGCGGGAGCACCCTGTCGGGGAACTGCGGCGTGTCGAGGTAGAGCACAATCTTGTCGGGCAGCACGGAGCCGCTCAGGATGGAGCGTATCGCCTGCACGGCATAGGGAATCGCTGCCGGAAACGAGGTCAGTGATACGATGATTGGCTGTTTGTGATTCATCTGCTGCCCCTTTTACACGTTTGAAGTGTCATAACCGATACGCTTGCCGATGGCGGGATATTGCTCGACAATCTTTTTCAGCGCGGCGGCATTCCGGTCTGTCCCCGACTTGAAGTTGGCTGTTTTCAGCGACAGTTCGCGCGGTTTCCCCAGCCCTTTCGGCTTGTTGTGGCCGAAGGGGACGGGCACGATGGGCGTGCCGTTGGCGACGGCTGCCGCCCAAAACCAGATGTCGTCCGTCGTCGGGGCGATGGCGGTGAACCGTTCCGCGTCGAGCATCTCCGGTTTCAGCGCGTGGGGCGGATACAAGACGCCTCCCACGCCGGTTTGCATGTTCCGGAAGCCGGAATGGATGCGTTTCAGCACGAAGTTGTACCATCTGTATTTGCTCCACGTGCGGTAAGGCTTGCCCGGTTTTATGCGCTTCGCTCGGTGTGCCAATACGGCGTTCGGGAGCTGTTCGTGCAGGCGGAGCAGGTCGCGCAGCATGTGCTTGTGGTACGCTATGTCGTCGTCTATCGTCACGATGACGGCTTCGGGGAAATCCCCGAGCGCCGGGACCAGTTTCAGGTACGAACGGATATCCCGGTCGTAGTTTCGTATTTCAAAGAGCGCGTTGGTGTCTGCCAACTCCAGCAGCTCCTGCGGAAGTCCCGCTTCGCCGAACTGCGAGACGGTGAGGTAGAGCACCACCTTGTCGGGCAGCACGGAGCCATGCAGGACGGACTTGATGGCTTGGATGGCATACGTGATGGCTGCCGGAAAAGAGGTCAGCGACACGATGACCTGCGGTTTGGGTTTGACAGGGTTCATTTTCTTTTTCTTTATTTACGCTTTCTGTTCTTATGGAAGAACGTGGCAAAGGTAATGCAAAAAAACGAAATTGCAACAACGTTTACCGTTTGCCAGACTGCCGGCGGAATCTTTTCCATACCCCCAGCACGCCTGCTGTGAGAACAATCCCGAAGAGCACTTGCCGGAGCCTGCCGCCGGTCGCTTTTTTCTCCTTTTGCACAGCCGTGTCCGCCTGTTTCTGCACCTGCCGGGCGGCGGATTGGTCGCGTCTGCGCATCAGGCTGTCCTGCCGGGCGGAGCGGAGGTTGCGGACGGTGTGCGTGCGTTCGACGGCGGTTACATGTTGCTGCCCGCCGGTGTCGGGAGGTGAGAGGCGGACGGTCTCCACGAGCTGTATGCTTGCGTCGCGGGTCTCCTGCCGCCTGCCGAGCACGAGGCTGTCCGTCTGGAGACGGAAGCTCTTCAACTCTTGCCTCACCGACTGCCGCACCTGTTCGCGCACGGAGCAGCCCGCCGACATGCCTGCCAACAGCATCAGCGCGAGGGCACGGCGGTACTTATCCGGCCTCCTGCTTTTCATCTCTCCTGCCATATTTATATTTGTAACTGTAGTCGACACCGAACAGCGCGCCGGCAAACGTCGACACTTCGCCAAACCCAATCAGCACCGAGTTGTGTATCTCGCCTGTCGGGGCGCACCAGAAGCCCATGAACAGCAGCGTGATGCCCGCCAGCGACAACATGACGGCCATCGCCAGCTGGCAGGTGAACGGATGGTGCATCTTCCTACAGCCCGGCATACTCCTCCTCCGCGTTGAAACAGGGGCATGCCTTGCGGGCACCCAAGTCGCGATGCCCGCAGATGCGGCTCTTCGGATAATGTGTCTTCAGCAGGCGGAGCAGGGCGACGAGCGACTCCTTTTGCGCCTCCGTGCGCGTGTCGGCGGGGCGTCCGTCGCAGTCTAAACCACCTTCATAGCAGACGCCGATGCTGGTGCGGTTGTGTCCCCTCGCGTGCGCCGGGATTTGTTCGACGGGGCGCATCGGGACGAGGCTCCCGTCGCGCCGGATGTAGTAGTTGTAGCCCGCCCGCATGAAGCCGCGTGCCTTGTGGTCGCGCTCCATCTGCTCGGGCGTGTAGGCATCTGTCTCGCGCGTGGCGGAGCAGTGCACGACAATCAAATCGATTTTTCTCATACCGTTTTCTCTTTTTATTCGTTTTCCTAATCGGGAAACAAATGTACGGAACCCCGTCGGCAGGCAGTCGGCTGCTGTCGGCGAGCGTTGGCATCGGTGGGGAAAAAGATGGTCGGAGGGGGGAATCAGAAGCAACCATCCTCGATATGACATTCCATACATCCCTGATACTGTCCTTTCAGCGGATGGGGTT
>CAYXIX010000005.1:3384-33540 GCA_964465405.1 uncultured Parabacteroides sp.
TCCTCGATATGACATTCCATACATCCCTGATACTGTCCTTTCAGCGGATGGGGTTTGTATTTTTTCGGGATTGGCAAGTCTTGAATAAGCAGGTTGGCGATATGTTCAAATGCAGCGACTTTCTTCGGATATAGCCTAAAACGTTTGAAATCCTTTTTGAATTGATTGGTGGGATGCAGTTTCTTTTTCACTTCATCAACTCTTTCATTAATCCTTCCACGCTGTCAAACGTTTCCTTTTCTTTTGCAGTACGAGCCTCTTCTATTGCCGCTTTTGTCTTTTCATTCGGCTCATTGTACATCAAATCCATCAGCAGGCATTCTACATAATTGTTCAGACTCTTATGCTCACGTTTGGCTGCAAGTTTCAACCTATCCAGCAAATCTCTGTTGAGTCTGAATGCCGTCTGTCTTTTTGCGATTGTTTCCATAAGCGGGTTGTTATTTCTTTGCAAATATATACGATATTATTGCCAAAAGCAAAAAACCAACCGGAAAGTTGAAAGGTTCCGGAAAAACTGCTTACCGGTGGTTTCTGTCGGTGTTGTTACTTAATGTCCCAGTTTTCGGGGTCGCCCAAGTGGTCGATGATGATTTCCAGCTGGAGCGGGGTGAAGACCCGTTGGCCCTTGCGGTATCCGGCGAGAATCAACTCTTCCCACAACTCCTCGTCGCGGCGGAGCCAGCGTGCCAGCTGCGTGGATGCCGACTTGGGTTGTACGTTCTTGAAATAGAGCAGGGCGAGCTCCGTGTGCCCGTAGATTTTATGCTTTTTCATTTTCTTTCTCCTTTCTTTGTTTTTGTTCTTGTTTCTGTTTCAAATATTCTTCGTAGGTGATGCACTTTCCGGTCGACGAGGGCGTCCGTTCCGTCTGCGTCCGGCGCTGCTGCGTTTCGCGGTAGCGTACGAGGTCTGTGCGCCGCTGCTCCATGAATTGCAGGAGGGACGAGGTGATGAACAGCGCGTCTACCATCCCGTAGAAACGTCCGTAGCGTCCGCACTTCACCCGGTGGAAGAAGAGCAGGATTTCGGACGCCTTCAAGGTCGGATATTCCGCTAAGATAAGCGTAGCCAGTTCTTGCTGCCGGGTAATGGACATTTTCTCCCGGACGCCGGTGAAGTTGTTCAGGTTTTCAATCTGGATGCAGAGCCAGACGATGACCACTTGCCGGCCGTAGCCTGCGGCAAGGGTCTGCAACGCGGGCGCGGTTCCCAGATAGGCACGCTCTTCGTTCTGCGCGGTGGCGATTTGCAGGTCGGGCGTGAAAAGTTTCAAAAACTGCTCGGCGGTGCCGTAGCGTTGGCGCATGTCAGTAACGGCCTCCAGTAGCCTCTGCTGCCATGCGGATGAGAGCTGCCTGTCGGGCTGCTTCTCCTTGTTCAAGACTTGATTGATATGCTTCATCTTCTCTTTTGTTTTTGTTTTTATTTTTATTTTTATTTGTGGATGTTTCGGCTGCGGAAACGGGTGTTTTTGTAACAAAAACCCGTTTTTTTGCAGCAGAAACCCGTGCCGTGTCGAGCAGGCTGAACTCCGGTTCGATGCAAATCGAGGTACGTTTGCTAATCGCTTCGAAACGCAGCTGGATGCCGACGGAGGTCAGAATCTGCTTCCGCTCCAGCATCGGGCCGTCGAACAGGCGAATCTGCACGCAGAAACCGATGATTTCCCTTACGCGCTGCTCGTCGAGCCCGACGGTGAACCCGATGTCGAAACAAAAGTCGTTGTCGAAACCGGCGTAATACCCGTTCCGCCCATAAATCTCGCAAAGAATGGATAGGTAGACACAAATGCCGTCGCATCCATATTTTTGTTTGAGGCGTTGCACTTTCCGGTCGCCCCAAAACTGCGTGTCGAGCGGGAAATAGTCTAATCCTCTTTTGATAGGTCTTGCCATTTTTTTGTTTGATGAAAGTTTAGTTAATTAAAGAAGCACCGAATTAGTTTTTCCGGCATCGTATGAAAATAGGAGGCAGAATTGATGGATTTAGCATAGCGAAAACCAAAAAGTCGAACTCCGGAATTCTCACTACAAAGTTCAACTTCCCGGTTTTAGGCGGCTAAAGTAATATGTTTGGGGCGTGATTGCAAATGATTCGTCGTCGATTTTTCCGTTTCCTCGGGCTTCAAGTTCGTAAGGCGGGGGAGATGGGCAATAAGCGAAGATTGATTTCCACCTTTGCCGACACCGGGTGACGTTGGGCGATTGGCACACTTTGTTACCATGTATCTTTGTGATGTTTTCGAAAACGAGAGTTTTTTTAAGTTATTCACAAATTAAAAAGGTAAAAATTATGTCAGTAAAGTATCGTTTGGTAAAGAGGCGCAATTTGGGCAGCGACCAGGCCAGTGTCCCGGAGAAGCTGTATGCGCAGCCGGTGTATGGCGATTTGGTTTCGTTTGATGAACTTTTGAAAGAAATCGCAGAGGCGGGAATCCCGGCCAATCAGGTAAAAGGGGTGGCAGACCGCATGAACCATCTGTTTGAGAAGCATTTGGCTGCGGGGCGGCGCGTGCAGTTTGGCGAGTTCGGCTGTTTCCGCTACGGGGTCGGCTCGTCGGGAGTGGCGACGGCAGAAGAGTTTGACGTGTCGATGATTCGGACGCCCAAAGTGGTGTTCAGTCCCGGAAGCACATTGCGGAAGGCAAAGAAAAACACCCGCTTTGAGAAGTTTGTCGGCCCGACGGAAAACGTTTCCACGCCCGGCAGCGGGGAGGACGACGAAGAACGTCCCGGCGGCATGTAGGCCCGGAAAAAGAATGGAGGATTTAGGATAGACGATGCGTCCCCGCTGTTTGCGAAGCAGTTTGGGACGCATCTTTTTTGGGAATAACGAAAAAATGTGTACATTTGCATGTACAAGTAGTAACGTATCAATCTGGCAATTCGATATGAAAGGTATTGTTTTAGCAGGAGGGGCGGGCACGCGGCTTTATCCGATAACCAAAGGAGTCTCGAAGCAGCTGCTCCCGGTATACGACAAGCCGATGGTCTATTATCCGATTTCGGTGTTGATGTTGGCGGGCATCCGGGAGATTTTGGTTATCTCGACGCCGCAAGACTTGCCGGGATTCCGCCGTTTGCTGGGCGACGGTTCAGACTACGGCGTACGGTTCGCCTATGCCGAGCAGCCTTCGCCCGACGGGCTGGCGCAGGCATTCCTGATTGGGGCGGACTTTATCGGCGATGATGCGGTTTGCCTCGTTTTGGGCGACAATATTTTCTATGGACAGAGCTTCACGGCGATGTTGAAAGAGGCGGTGGCCGACGCGGAGCGGAAAGAGAGGCCGGCAGCAACGGTGTTCGGCTATTACGTCAACGACCCCGAACGCTATGGCGTCGTCGAGTTTGACGCCACAGGGAATGTGCTGAGCATCGAAGAGAAACCCTCGCATCCCCGTTCCAACTATGCGGTCGTCGGGCTTTATTTCTATCCGAACCGGGTGATAGACGTGGCGCGTCAAATCAAGCCTTCGGCGCGTGGCGAGCTGGAGATTACGAGCGTCAACCGGTGTTTTCTCGACGCCGGAGAGCTGCGGGTCAAGTTGTTGGGGCGCGGCTTCGCATGGCTGGATACGGGGACGCACGATTCGCTCTCGGAGGCCTCTACGTTCGTGGAGGTCATCGAAAAGCGGCAGGGGCTGAAGGTCGCCTGTCTGGAGGAAATCGCTTACCGCAGCGGCTGGATAGACCCCAAACGGCTGAAACAGGTCGCACAGCCTATGGCAAAAAATCAGTATGGCCACTATTTGCTGGATTTGCTGGATGAAAAAGAGGATTAGCGTCCGGATTCCTGCCAAAATTTCAGTTTTTGGCGACATTATTTCGGTCAAGACCTAACTTTTATGGTTTTTATTTGTTATAATTAGAAAATAGAGTTAGTTTTGCATGGTATTTGAGCAGACTAAAGAAGGATAATAGATTGTTTAATTAAAGTTGATGGATATGAAGACTAAAGTATTAGTTGTAGCATTGCTGTCCGGTTTTATATTCTCTGTCTCTGCGCAGGAATTTCAACCGCAGGTTGGTTCAAGCAACGAACCGGGTTACAAAACCAATTTCAAAAAGAATAGTGCCAAAGACAATTGGTTTATTTCGATTGCAGGAGGTGCAAGTATGCTGTTCGGCGACCAGAACAAGAATGCCGATTTCTTGGATCGCCTGAACTTTGCGCCGCAACTTTCGTTCGGTAAATGGTTCAATCCTTACTTGGCTTTCCGTACGCAGCTGAATGGAGGCGTGCTGCACGGCTTTGTCGGTACGGATGCCGAGTACATGCAGCATAACAAATATGCTGCAGCCCATGTAGATCTGTTGTGGGATGTCACTAATTTCTGGGGGCGTTATGACGAGAAGCGGATATTCCGTTTGATTCCTTGGGTCGGTTTCGGATACGCGCAGCGTTTCAAGACGACGGAGTATGCTGAATTCAAACGGACGGAGTCGGCTTCGATTAATTTCGGTATCCTGACGGCGTTCCGCTTGAGCAAACGGGTCGATTTGAACGTCGAAATACAGGGCGCTCTGGTGAACGAACAGTTCAACCGCGTCGAGATGTGCCATCTGATGGATGGTATCGGACAGTTGACCGCAGGTTTTACATTCAAGTTGGGCAAGACCGATTTCGAAGTCATGGAGCCGATGGATTACAATCTGCTTAACGACCTGAACGACCAGATCAACCGGTTGCGTGCTGAAAACGACGAGTTGAGCAAACGTCCGGAATCTTGTCCGGAGTGCCCGGCAGTTGTTACGCACGTTGTAAACAATTATGTAGACAATGTGGTTTACTTCCGCCTGAACAGTGCCAAGATTGACAAGAACCAGCAGGTCAGCATCTACAACACGGCTCAATTCATGAAAGAGAACAATGTACCTATCAAGGTCGTCGGTTATGCTGACAAGAAGACGGGTACGAGCGATTACAACATGCAGCTTTCTGAAAAACGTGCGAGAGCCGTTGCGAAAGAGCTGATGGATAAATATGGTATTCCTTCTAACCAAATCACAATTGAATGGAAGGGTTCGGATGTCCAGCCGTATAGCGAAAACAACTGGAACCGTGTGGTTATCATGTCTGCAAACGATTAAGTAGCCGGTAAGGCAGATTAAGATAAGAAAGGAGGCTGTACAATTGTTGCGTACAGCCTTTTTTTGTTTGAAAATAATGCTTATTTTTGCGTGTTATTTAGCACGTTATGATAGAATTGAATAAAAAGCACGGGAGGTACGGGTATCTGATTCAATGGTTGATAGGCATTGGGGATATGGTTGTCCTCAATCTCCTTTTTTTTGCCGTGTACTATGGGTTGGGACAGGTCTATACGTCTGCCATCTTCGGGAACCTACGCGAGGTGGTGCTGCTCCTGAATTTCTGTTATTTCTTTTCCCTCTATTTTGTCCCGCTGAAATTGCATCTGTCCGTTGTTTTTATCGATAAGATTGTACAGCGGGCGTTCCTGTTGGTGACGGTTCTGATTTTTTTATTTGCCACTTGCCTGATTTTCCTGAACATTGGGGATGTGTTGGCGACGTTTCTGGTTGTCTATTACCTCGTGACAATCGTCGTCTTTCCCCTGTGGCGGGTGTTGGTGCGCGTCATGCTGAAGATGTATCGCCGGAGGGGGTACAATTTTAAGAAGGTGGTGATTGTCGGCGCCGGAAAGAACGGGATGGAGCTGTACAGGGTGATGAAAGAAGACATGGCTTACGGCTACAACGTGCTGGGGTTCTTCGACGACAATGCCTCCTTGCAGTCTGTCTTGCCGAATTATCTGGGGCGGACGGACGAGGTGGAGGCGTTTGTAAAGGCATACGATGTGGATGAAATCTACTGTACGTTGCCGGGAACGAGCGATAAGAAGATTGTCCGCCTCTTGAACCTCGCCGAGAAGCAGATGATTCGCTTCTATATCGTCCCCGAGTTTTACCGGAACCTGAAGAAGAGCCTGATTATGGAGGTCTTGGAGTCTGTCCCACTGCTGACCATCCGCCGGGAGCCCTTGCAGACGGTCTACAACCGGGCGTTGAAGCGGTCGTTCGACATTGTGTTTTCGCTGGCGATTCTGCTGACGGCTTTTCCCGTCATGTATATCGTGATTGGTCTCCTGATAAAGAAGAGTTCGCCGGGCCCAATTTTGTTCAAACAGCGGCGGACGGGGTTGTACGGGCAGGAGTTCAAGTGCTATAAGTTCCGGACGATGCGCGTCAATGCGGAGGCCGACTCGTTGCAGGCGGTGAAAGATGACCCGCGAAAGACGAAATTTGGCGATTTCCTCAGGCGGACGAATCTGGACGAGTTTCCACAGTTCATCAACGTCTTGTGCGGCGACATGTCGGTGGTGGGGCCGCGTCCGCACATGCTGAAGCATACGGAGCAGTATTCGGCGCTGATCGACAAGTATATGGTGCGCCATCTGGTCAAACCCGGCGTGACGGGCTGGGCGCAGGTGACGGGCTATCGGGGTGAGACGAAGACGCTGGATCAGATGGAGGGCCGCGTGAAGCGGGACGTCTGGTACATCGAAAACTGGTCGTTCTTCCTGGATTTGAAGATTATCGTGGTGACGGTTTTCAATATGTTTAAGGGTGAAAAGAATGCATATTGAAAATAAGGTTGCACACTTTTGGGGTGAATGTGTAATTGGAAACTGAATTTGTGTTATCTTTGCGCTCCGATGGGAAGGATTGTTGCAATAGACTATGGCCGAAAGCGTACGGGAGTGGCTGCGACTGACACGTTGCAGCTGATTGCCAACGGGTTGGCGACTGTTCCGAGTGGTGAATTGGTGAAGTTTCTGACTGATTACGCTTCGCACGAACCCGTCGAGCGGGTAGTCGTGGGCCTCCCGAAGCAGATGAACAACGAACTTTCTGAAAACATGAAATATGTGAAAGCCTTTGTCGCCCGACTGAAGCGGGCGTTGCCGGATATGCCTGTGGAATATTACGACGAGCGTTTCACGTCCGTGCTGGCACAAAAGGCGATGTTGGAAGGCGGCTTGAAAAAAAAGAAAAGGCAGGGAAAGGGGTTGGTAGACGAAATCAGTGCGGTAATCATCCTCCAATCCTATTTAGAACATAAAAAATATCAGTTATAAAGGTTATGATTTTACCTGTATATTTATATGGACAGCCGGTCTTGAGGAAGCAGGCGGAAGAGGTTCCGGCCGATTATCCGAATCTGAAGCAGTTGGTGGCCGACATGTATGAAACCATGTATCATGCCGACGGCGTCGGCTTGGCCGCTCCGCAAGTGGGGCTGTCGCTGCGCCTGCTGGTAATCGACGCGGACGTCGTGAAAGACGATTTTCCGGAGTGCAGGGGTTTTAAGCGGACCATGATTAATCCTGTTTTTCTGGAGCGTAGCGAAGAGCAGGTCTCGCTGGAAGAGGGATGCTTGAGTTTGCCGGGCATCCATGAGAAGGTCTCCCGTTCGACCCGCATACGCATCCGCTATCAGGACGAAGAGATGAAGGAGCACGAAGAGGTGATAGAGGGATATGCCGCCCGGGTGGTGCAGCACGAGTGCGAGCATCTGGAGGGCCATGTCTTCATCGATAACGTCTCCGCTATCCGCCGTCAGCTGAATAAAGGGAAATTGAACAGCATTATCAAAGGTACAGCCCGTTGTTCATACAGAGCAAAAGCGGTTGGCAAATAAAATAAGAATTCTATTAACGAATCAAGTTATGACAGATTTAAGTAAAGACATCCAAGCTCTCAGGGAAAAGAAAGCCGTCGTGGAGATGGGGGGTGGCGAAGCGGCTATCGAAAAGCAGATAGCGATGGGCAAATTGACGGCCCGTGACCGTATTCTATCTTTATTGGACAAGAATTCTTTCCATGAGTATGACCTGTTCGTGAAGCACGACGGGCGCGATTTTGGCATGGATAAAAAAGATTTGCCCGGCGACGGGGTCGTTACGGGTACGGGGACGATTTTTGGCGCTCCCGTGTGTATCTATGCACAAGACTTTACGGTGGCCGGTGGTTCGTTGGGATTGCAACATGCCCGCAAGATTACTAAAATCATGGATCATGCCTTGAAAATGAAGTGTCCGATTATTGGAATCAACGACTCCGGAGGCGCACGTATCCAAGAAGGGGTCAGCGCTTTGGCCGGTTATGGAGAAATTTTTTACCGCAACACGATAGCCTCTGGCGTAATTCCGCAAATCTCTCTGATTCTGGGGCCATGTGCGGGCGGCGCCGTCTATTCGCCTGCGCTGACGGACTTCGTGTTTGTGGTCGAGAACATTTCGAAGATGTTCATCACGGGGCCGAACGTCATCAAGACCGTATTGGGCGAAGACATCTCAATGGAAGATCTCGGCGGAGCCCGCGTGCATGCCGAAACGACCGGTAATGCACATTTCTATGCCACAAGCGAACAGGAATGCTTCGAGCAGGTGAAACGCCTCATCAGCTTCATCCCTTGGAACAACCACGAACGGGCGAAGATGGTAGAGCCGAAAGAGCCGACGGCGATGCTGAACATCGAAGAGCTGGTTCCGGCAGACCCGAAGCTGCCGTATGATGTCCGCGACGTGATTAAGTGCATCGTCGACGATTCGGATTTCCTCGAAGTGCAGGAGCTTTGGGCAGCCAATATCGTCATCGGTTTTGGTCGGATGGGTGGCGAGACGGTCGGCTTCGTGGCCAACCAGCCAATGGTTTTGGCCGGTGTGCTGGATTGCGACAGCGCCGACAAGGCAGCCCGTTTCATCCGCTTCTGCGACTCGTTCAACATCCCCATTATCACGTTGGAAGACATGCCGGGCTATCTGCCGGGCGTAGATCAGGAGCATGCCGGTGTGATTCGTCACGGGGCCAAAGTGCTGTATGCCTATTCGGAGGCGACAATCCCCAAGATTACCGTTATCTTGCGTAAGGCATACGGAGGCGGATACATCGCGATGAACTCTCGTCACTTGGGCGCAGACTTCATGTTCGCATGGCCGAGCGCCGAGATTGCCGTCATGGGGCCGGAAGGCGCTGCCAACATCATCTTCCGCAAGGAAATCATGGCCGCCGAAGACCAAGAGGCGATGCGTCAGGAGAAGGTAAAAGAATATGTCGAGAAGTTTGCCAACCCCTACGTGGCTGCCGGCAAGGGATTCATTGACTCGGTTATCGAACCGAAGGAGACCCGTTCGCTGCTGTTGCACGCACTGAAACTTTCCGTCCTCAAAGAGGAATATCGTCCGGCAAAGAAACACGGGTTGCCCCCGTTCTAACCCAATGCTGTCAAAAAAACATTTTGCGTATGGAAAAGAAGGAAAAAGAACCGGAGTTGGTTGATTTTATCGTCACGGCGTGCAAATACAAGACGACGTTGACTGAAAAATATAAAAACCGGAAGGTCTGGCACAAGCCGTTTGCCGGCGACGTGATTTCCCATTTGCCGGGATCCGTCGAGAAACTCGTCGTCAGCAAAGGGCAGGAGGTGCAAGCCGGTGATTTGCTTCTGATTCTGGAAGCGATGAAGATGTATAACCGTGTGACGGCGCCCTTTGCCGGGACGGTTGTCGAGTTGGAGGTGAAAGAGGGCGACAAAATCCATAAGGATTGCCTGATGGTCCGCATACAACCGAAATAATACACACAGGCAGAAGTCCGGGACACGGATGACGCTGACGAGACGGACGACCACAGATGGATGAATTGGGATTATCCATGCAATAAATCTGGGGTCGCCCGTCTTTCAGTTTCATCCGTGTCCCGTTTTCGTCTGTAGAGGCACCCGCTTTTTGAAATGGATGGGGGTTATTTCGATATTTTTAGTCGTTTTGTATAGAATGGCAAAGATTATTTCCTTACTTTTGCGACCGGGTCAATACGAAATAGATTTACCGATAGATGAAGAAAACAATTCTTTTAGTCCTGTTTCACCTGTTGTGTTCGTGGGTCATGTTCGCACAAATCAATACAGACCGTGTGTTGGCGATCGGGCGCAATGCGTTGTATTTTGAAGACTATGTTCTCTCCATACAATATTTCAACCAAGTCATCCGCTCGAAGCCGTGGATGGCAGAGCCCTATTTTTACCGGGCGGTAGCGAAAATCAACCTCGACGACTACAATGGGGCAGAAGAAGACTGCACGCTTTGCCTCCAGCGCAACCCTTTCCTTGTTCAGGCTTATTATGCACGGGGAATCGCGCGGCAGAGTCAAGGAAAATACGATGAGGCTATTTCCGATTATAAGAAGGGGCTCGAATTTAAGGCGGAAGACAGGCAGATGTTGGTGAACATGGCTGTCGCCAACATCCAGAAGAAAGACTACAAGGCCGCCGAGAAAGTGTTCGACGAGCTGATGAAAGCCCATCCCTACTATTCCTTGAATTACCTGACGCGCGGCGCGATGTACACCGAAGAGGGCGACACCGTGAAAGCGCTTGCCGACTATGACAAGGCCATCCAGATAGACCCCTATTTTGCGCCGGCATATGGCAACCGGGCAATCTTGCATTATCAGATGAATAATTTCGAAGCCGCCCTTGCCGACCTGAACGAGGCGATTTACCTGAACAACCGGGAGAGCGGCTTTTATATCAATCGCGGGCTGGTGCGCTACCAGCTGAAAGATTTGCGCGGGGCGATGGCAGACTATGACCAGGTGGTCAGCATGGACAGCCGGAACCTGATTGCGCGTTTCAATCGCGGTCTGCTGCGTGCGCAAATCGGCGACAACAACCGGGCGATAGAAGATTTTGACGTCGTCCTTGAGATTGAGCCGGACAACTATATGGCCTATTACAACCGTGCGTTGCTCCGTTTCGAAACGGGCGACTATCTCGGGGCGGTACATGATTTCGACGTCGTTTTGCAGGAATATCCCAATTTCATAGCCGGCTATTACAGCCGTTCGGAAGCCAAACGGAGAATGCACGACGAGGTAGGGGCCGACCGCGATTACTGGACGGCGTTCAACATGGAGCAAGAGAAGCGCGAGAGGGATAAAAACAGCTCTGCCGCCTCGTCGGCCGTCGCCTCCAATCAAGACGCGACGGGTAGTCAGGCGGACACGTCGAAAGAGGAAAACACGCGCGAGCAGTCGGACAGGAACATCGACAAGTTCAACCGCTTGGTCGTGTACGACGAGGAGGAGGTGCGCCGGACGAAGTATAGCAGCGAAATTCGCGGGCGCGTCCAAGACCGCAACGTGCGGGTCGACCTCGAGCCGATGTTCGTCCTGACCTATTATGAGAAGATAAATCCGGTGAAGAAGCTGGTGTATTACAATTCGATGGTGGAAGATTACAATACCCGCATGGTGTTGGATCGCAAGTTGCGCATCACGAATGAAGAGGCAGCCCTTACGGAAGACCAAGTCTCCGTGCATTTTACCTCGATAAACAACTATTCGGCGAAAATCGACCGGGCCCCTTCGGATGCGGATGCCTATTTTGGCCGGGCAGTCGATTATATGCTGGTGCAGGATTTCAGCGAGGCCATCAAAGATTATACGCGGGTCATCGAGCTGAACCCTGATTTTGCAATGGCCTATTTCAACCGGGCGGTAGTCCGTTATAAACAGTTGGATTACAACCAATCGCACGCGGATATGTCGGAAGGAACCGCGTCTATGAGCATGAATTTGCAGGTAGGGCGGAATCCGCGCATAACCAACATGCCCTCGACGGACGACCCCACGTCAGCATCGCTGAAAGAATCGAAGCGAGCCTACGAGCATGAACTGATTACGCGCGATTATGACATGGTAATCAAGTTGAATCCGGATTTCGTATATGCCTATTTCAATCGCGGCAACCTGCGTTGCGCCTTGCGCGATTTCCGGGCTGCCATCCAAGACTACAGCGAGGCCATCGAGCGGGATCCCGAATTTGCAGAGGCTTACTTCAATCGGGGGCTGGCCCGCCTGTCGCAAGGCGACGCCCATCGCGGAATTGCCGATTTGAGCAAGGCCGGCGAGCTGGGCATCATCAATGCCTACAGCATCATCAAGCGCATGACGAGCAATTGATGGCTCCCCTTTTTAGTACACATCCATGTCGTTTCGGACGGTTGTCACGCCAATCAGACGGTCATAGCGGGCTCCCATCGGGCGGTAGTACACGTAGATGCTATATTCGTTTTGCGTCTGGTAGTAGTCGCCCTCCAGCGGGCCGGTCTGTCCCGTTGTGGAGCCGTTGGGGACGAACAGGTACTGGTAGTTGTAGCTCCCTTGCTTCATCAAGACCGCCTTCTCATATCGCCCCGTGTCGAAGTTATACCCCATTTTGCTACTTTCATCCAACACGTTGTTAAACAGTTCGCTGCTGAGGTAGACGCTCCCGTCGAGCAGGGGGGCGCAAGCCAGCGCGAAGTGCACGATGTAGTAGTCCGCTTCGGTATCCGGGTCTTCGCAGCTGCTGCATCCGACGAAAATCCGGCCGTTCTGGTCCTGGTCGTATTGGTAGGTGCCCTGACTGCGCTGGAGGTCTGTCATTAATTCCACATTGTAATAAGGATTATGGTAGGAAATGCTTTCGACGTGCATGCCGTTGTATTTGTTGCTCAGGAACTCCATCCGCCGGTATTCGTTGCCGGCCGGAAAAATCAGCTTGCGGTTGTTGGTATAGGCAATCTGGTTTTCGGTGATGCTCATCGGCTGGAGGTCGGTGACGGCATTGTCGCGCCGGTTGTTTTGATAGACCCGTATTTTCAGGTCGGTCTGCGGATAGGTAATCGGGAAGTTCTTGCGGTTGATGGTGAAGCTGACCTGTTGGTGGCGCTGGTTGGTGTCGATGTCTGTGTTTCCGCTGACGGTGGCGGCGATTTGCACCATCTGTTCGACGACCGAGAAACAGGCGGTGAAGAGTATCTGTTCCGGGTTCTCCTCTTTATAGACTTGGATGGCATAGTTGCCCGATAGCTTGAACCGGACATCGTCGTTGGGGAGGAACAGGCGGTAGTTCGCATACGGCGTGGTTGTCCCGATGGCGATGGCGAAGTCTTCGACGGGCATCCCCTGAAAGCCGTTCAGGTACTCGATGGGGCTCAGTTGGGAGGGAGTCCAGTCGCTGTTGCAATGGATAATTTTGTAAGCATACCGCGTGTATCCGTCGCCAAACCCGTCGAAATTGATTTCGATTTGCCGGTCTCCGTTCAGGGAGATGTAAGGATTGGAAATCTGTTCGTCCGCCACTTTGACTTGCAGGGTTTTTATCTGTATGTTGTGAATCTGAGTCTGGTATGAGGTTTGCGCGTTTGTCCCTTGAGCAAGGGCAAAAAACAGGGTGAAGAGTAGTTGGTATGTTTTCATTTTTCCTATCATTTATTGTTGCTACAAAATTATGGAATTATTTCCTTATATATTTCTTGTTTTATGCTCTAAAGCATAAAAAAATGCTTACTTTTGCGGACAAATTACATATAAGCAATTTTAGTTGTATCATGGCAAATGTGATAAGAATTAAAAAGGGTTTGGACATTAATCTGAAAGGCAAGGCTTCGGGTGCGTTGTTAAATGGGAGGGATAGCGATACGTATGCAATCGTCCCGGACCATTATAATGGCATTTCTCCTAAAGTGATTGCCAAAGTAGGGGAAAAAGTCAAAGCGGGTTCTGTTTTGATGATTGATAAGAACCGCCCGGAAATCAAGTTTGTTTCACCCGTCAGTGGTGAAGTGGCCGCCGTTAACCGAGGAGCGAAACGCAAAGTGCTCAGTATCGTCGTGAAGCCCGACGCGCAACTCGAATATGAAGATTTCGGCAAGAAAGATGTGGCTTCTCTGAAAAGAGAAGAGGTGAAAGATGCGATTTTGAATGCGGGGATGTGGCCGTTCATCAAGCAGCGGCCCTACGACAGGGTGGCTTCGCCGGCCGACACGCCGCGCGACATTTTCGTGTCCGCTTTTTATTCAGCGCCGTTGGCTCCTGACTTCGATTTCATTTGGAAAGGACAGGAAGCCGACTTCCAGACGGGGCTGGATGCACTGGGCAAGCTGACGGGCGGCAAAGTCTACGTCGGCAAGCGGCAAGGCTCGGCCGTAACGGCAAAAGGCGTCGAAATCGTGGAATTCGAGGGGCCGCATCCGGCAGGCAACGTCGGCGTGCAAATCAACCACATCAAGCCGATAAATAAAGGCGAAGTCGTCTGGGTGGCCGGTGCGGCAGATGTCATCCTGATTGGGCGCCTGTTTAACAAAGGGGTAGCCGATTTTACCCGGATGGTAGCCATCACCGGCTCGGAGACAACCGAGCGGGGTTATGTGAAGGCCATCGCAGGCTGCACGGTGGGCAGTCTGGTCGGCGGGAAAATCCTCTCAGCCAAAGCGCATGTCCGCATCATCAGCGGCGACGTGCTGACGGGGACGAAAGTGTCCGAAGCAGATTATCTGGGCGCATACGACAACCAGCTCACGGTGATACCGGAAGGCGATGACGTCAACGAGTTTCTGGGATGGGCCGTTCCCGGCTTCGGGAAGTACAGCGTGAGCCATTCCTACCCGATGTGGCTGACCGGCAAGAACAAAGAATATACGTTGGATGCCCGCGTCAAAGGAGGGAAACGGGCGATGATCATGTCTAACGAATATGACAGGGTGTTCCCGATGGACATCATGCCCGAATATCTGCTGAAGGCCATCATCGCGTTCGACATCGACAAGATGGAAAATCTGGGAATCTACGAAGTGGCTCCCGAAGATTTCGCGCTTTGCGAGTTTGTAGACACTTCGAAGATTGAGATTCAGAAGATTGTTCGTCAGGGCTTAGATCTGTTATACAAGGAAATGAATTAATAACATTAAAAAATTAGAATACATTGAAAGCGTTAAGGAATTATCTCGACAAGATTAAGCCTAACTTTGAGGAAGGCGGAAAGCTGGCGATGTTCCGTTCTGTTTTTGAAGGATTCGAAACCTTTTTGTTTGTTCCGAACACGACTTCTAAATCAGGCGTACATATTCATGACAGTATTGACTCGAAGCGCACCATGACGGTGGTCATCATCGCTTTGTTGCCTGCTTTGCTTTTCGGTATGTACAACGTGGGGTATCAGCATAACCTCGCTATTGGTGCCGATCCGGGTTTTTGGATGACGTTTTTGTTTGGTTTCCTGGCCGTATTGCCTAAGATTATCGTATCTTATGTAGTCGGGTTGGGTATCGAATTTACGGTTGCCCAGTGGAAGAAAGAGGAAATTCAGGAAGGGTTCTTGGTTTCCGGCATTTTGATTCCGATGATTGTCCCGGTCGACACGCCGTTGTGGATGATTGCGGTTGCCACAGCCTTTGCTGTGATTTTTGCGAAAGAGGTATTCGGCGGGACCGGATACAATGTGTTTAACGTGGCGTTGGTTACGCGCGCGTTCCTGTTTTTCGCTTACCCCTCGTCGATGTCGGGCGACCAGATTTGGGTGCGCACGGCTGACACGTTCGGTCTGGGCGCCGGTCAGATGGTAGACGGTTTCTCGGCAGCAACCCCGCTGGGTATCGCGAAGGTGGCGACGACCGCCACGCCGGAGTATCCGTGGAGCCTGTGCGACATGGTGACCGGTTTGATTCCCGGTTCAATCGGTGAGACGAGCGTAATCGCGATTCTGATTGGCGCCGTCATCCTGTTGTTCACGCGTATCGCAAGCTGGAAGACGATGTTTTCCGTCTTTATCGGCGGCGCCGTGATGGCGATAATCTTCAACGTCGCAGGTCCGGATACGGCTACCGCACAGATGCCTTGGTATATGCATTTAGCCTTAGGCGGTTTTGCTTTTGGCGCCGTCTTTATGGCGACAGACCCGGTTACATCTGCCCGCACGGAGACGGGTAAATATATCTATGGTTTTTTGGTCGGAGCGATGGCCATCATCATCCGCGTGTTGAATCCGGGATATCCGGAGGGCATGATGCTGGCGATTCTGCTGATGAACGTCTTTGCTCCGCTGATAGACTTCTATGTGGTGGAGGCAAACATAAACCGCAGATTGAAACGTGTAATCAAATAAAGTAAGAAAGAAGGAGTTATGGCAAAATATAAATGTAAAGTATGTGGGTATATCCCCGAAGGAGATAAGGCTCCGGATGTTTGTCCTGTATGCTCGGCTCCCGCTTCTGAATTCGAAGAGCTGAAAGAGGCGGTTGCAACTGCCGGCAAGAAGAAGGGATTGGATAGAGATAGCAACGCCTATACGATTATTTATGCCTCAGTCATGGTCGTGCTGGTTGCTGTTGTGTTGGCTTTTACCTCCCAGTCGTTGCGGACGTATCAGCAGAAGAACGAGCAGAACGACAAGCGGCAGCAGATTCTGCGTTCGATTAACGTGACGGTTTCGCCGGAAGAGGCGGAAGCCAAATACAACGAGTTGATTACCGACGCATTCCTGATTAACGAGAACGGCGAGAAAGTCGGGAACAAAGACGAAGCCTTTGCGGGCGAGAAAGAGGGGCTGCCTGTGTTTGTGGCGACCGTCGACGGGCAAAAGAAATACATCATGGCACTGAACGGTACCGGTCTGTGGGGGCCGCTTTGGGGATATATCTCTGTGAATGAAGACATGAACACGGTCTATGGGGCCGATTTCAGCCACTCGGGCGAAACGCCGGGCTTGGGCGCCGAAATCGCGACACCTGCATTCAGCAACGAGTTTCAAGGCAAGCAGCTTTTTAAGAACGGCGAGTTCAAATCGATTGCGATTGTAAAGAAAGGCAAGAGTGCGGCCGGCCAAGATTACGTGGATGGCATTTCGGGCGGTACGATTACCAGTCAGGGCGTCGACGAGATGTTGTCCAATAGTTTGAATGGGTATGTTAAATTTTTAACTTCACAAAATTAAGAAGAAGATGGGATTATTATCAGAAAAGAATAAAGAGGTACTGGTTGGCCCGCTTAACATCAATAACCCGATTGTCGTGCAGATGTTGGGTATTTGTTCATCTTTGGCTGTGACATCCAAGTTGGAGCCGGCCATCGTGATGGGTATTTCGGTTACGGCTGTCGTGGCTTTTGCCAACGTGATTATCTCGCTGCTGCGCAAGACGATACCTAACCGTATCCGTATCATCGTGCAGCTGGTCGTTTGCGCGGCGCTGGTGACAATCGTGAGCGAAGTCTTGAAGGCGTTCGCTTATGATGTGAACAAGCAGTTGTCCGTTTATGTCGGTTTGATTATCACGAACTGTATTTTGATGGGGCGTCTGGAGGCGTTTGCCTTAGGCAATGGCCCGTGGGAATCGTTCTTGGACGGTGTTGGAAACGGTTTGGGGTATGCGTTGATTTTGATTATGGTCGGTTTCGTCCGCGAGCTGTTTGGTTCGGGCACGTTGTTAGGTTTTCAGGTAATCCCGCAGGCCTTTTACGACATGGGCTATGTCAACAACGGACTGGTGATTTTGCCGCCGATGGCGTTGATTATTATCGCATTGATTATATGGGTTCATCGCTCTCGCAACAAGGAACTTCAGGAAGAAAATTAATCTAATTGTTAAAACGTAGAATAGAATGGAAGAATTATTAAGTACGTTTGTCCGCTCGATTTTTGTAGACAACATGATTTTCGCATACTACTTGGGTATGTGTTCTTTCCTGGCTGTTTCCAAAAATGTCAAAACGGCGTTGGGATTAGGTGTAGCAGTGACGTTTATTTTGGTCTGTACGCTGCCAATCAATTATATGCTTGAAAATTATGTCTTGAAAGAGGGAGCATTGCAATGGCTGGGGCCGGAGTTTGCAGATGTCAACCTGAGTTACCTCGCGTTCTTGATTTTCATCGCGATTATTGCCGCGTTTACGCAGCTGGTCGAGATGGTGGTCGAGAAGTTTTCGCCCTCCTTATATGCTTCGTTGGGTATCTTTTTGCCGCTGATTGCTGTGAACTGTGCCATTCTCGGAGGTTCTCTGTTCATGCAGCAGAAAGCGTTCTCTAACGTAGGGGTAGCGACGATTTACGGCTTGGGTTCCGGTGTGGGCTGGATGCTGGCCATCATGGGCATGGCTGCCATTCGGGAGAGATTGACCTATTCGGATATACCGAAACCGCTGAAAGGATTGGGCATCTCTTTCATCATCACCAGCCTGATGGGTATGGCCTTCATGTGTTTCTCGGGTCTTAAGATATAATATTAACGGATTAAACTTTAGTAAGAAATGACGATATTAATGACGACCGGTAGCCTTACGATTGCAGCAGGAGCCATTATCTTCTTATTGATAATGCTGATTCTGGTGGGAGCATTGTTGGTTGCCAAAGCAAAATTGGTTCCTTCAGGCAATGTAGACCTGAATGTGAATGGGAAAAAAGATATTCAGGCTCCGATAGGAAGTACGTTGCTGGGGGCATTGCAGGGTGGTGGCATCTTCTTGTCTTCTGCCTGCGGTGGCGGCGGTAAATGCGGCCAGTGTCGTGCGCAAGTCTTGGATGGGGGCGGCGAGATTTTGCCGACGGAAAAAGGATTTTTCTCGCGCAAGCAAATCAAGGAGCATTGGCGTCTGGCTTGTCAGTGCAAGGTGAAAGAGGATTTGAAGGTACAGGTTCCGGATTCGGTATTCGGCGTGAAAGAATGGGAATGCGAGGTGATTTCGAACAAGAACGTCGCTACCTTCATCAAAGAGTTCATCGTGGCGCTCCCGAAGGGCGAGCACATGGACTTCATTCCCGGTTCGTATGCGCAAATCAAGATTCCGGCCTTCGAGATGGATTACGACAAGGATATCGACAAGGGCTTGATTGGCGAACAATACCTGCCCTCGTGGGAGAAATTCGGCCTGTTCGGCCTGAAGTGTAAGAACACGGAGCCGACTATCCGTGCCTACTCAATGGCCAACTATCCGGCCGAAGGAGACCGCTTCATGCTGACGGTACGTATCGCCACGCCGCCGTTTAAGCCGAAGCCTCAGGTCGGTTTCATGGATGTGATGCCGGGTATCGCTTCTTCCTACATCTTTACGCTGAAGCCGGGTGACAAGGTGATTATGAGTGGCCCTTACGGCGATTTCCACCCGATTTTCGATTCGAAACGCGAGATGATGTGGATTGGCGGTGGCGCCGGTATGGCTCCGTTGCGTGCGCAAATCATGCACATGACGAAGACGTTGCATACGACCGACCGCAAGATGTCATACTTCTACGGCGCCCGTGCGTTGAACGAAGTGTTCTATCTGAACGACTTCTTGGAGTTGGAAAAAGAATTCCCGAACTTCTCGTTCCACTTGGCGCTCGACCGGCCGGATCCGGCTGCCGATGCCGCAGGGGTGAAATATACGCCGGGCTTTGTTCATCAAGTGATTTACGAGACCTATCTGAAAGACCACGAGGCTCCGGAAGATATCGAATACTACATGTGTGGTCCGGGCCCGATGTCGAAGGCCGTCGAAAATATGCTTGACGATTTGGGTGTATCTCGCGAAATGTTGTTTTTCGACGATTTTGGTGCATAAAGAATAGGGAAAGTGTCAGGGCGTGAAAGGAACACCGCCTTGTATGGAGTAAACGGATGACCGCAGATTAATTATTTCAGTAATATATCTGTGGCCATTTGTTTTCTTATCAACAAAGAATCATGATTAATCAGGGCAACAGAAAAGAAGATAGTCAACTGAAATCCGGCTAATTCACGCGCAGCCCGGTAGACGCTCCTTTAGATTATGATTTGACGGAAGATAAGCCTTTGCTCTTACGTTTTATAAGAAAAAACACACTGAAAACTTCAATTTATATTTGCAGGTTTAAAAAAAGACCGTATCTTTGCGGCGTTCAAATCAAAAACAAAAGCAAGAAGATGAAACAAGATATGCTAAATAGTCTCATTATTTCCCTACATATTATTCTACTCCATGAGCAGGATAGGAAGTGAGACTGTGCGGTTTATGCAGGCATCGATAAAATTTATAGACAAGAGCCTCTCTCGCTTCCCTGTGAGAGAGGCTTTTTTAATAGAAAAAACAGTAACAATTAAAGAGGATAGAAACTATGTCAGACAGATTATTTATTTTTGACACGACATTGCGCGACGGCGAGCAGGTGCCGGGCTGCCAACTGAACAGTGTCGAAAAGATACAAGTGGCTAAAGCGTTGGAAGAGTTGGGGGTTGATGTGATCGAAGCGGGCTTCCCCGTGTCGAGTCCGGGTGATTTCAACAGTGTGGTGGAGATTTCGAAAGCCGTGACGTGGCCGACTATCTGCGCGCTGACACGGGCGGTTGAAAAAGATATCGACGTCGCTGCCGAAGCCTTGAAGTTTGCCAAACGAGGACGAATTCACACCGGAATCGGAACCTCCGAATATCATATTCGCTACAAATTCAATTCCAATCAGGAGGAGATATTGGAACGGGCCGTTGCCGCGACGAAGTATGCCAAGCGGTATGTCGAAGATGTCGAGTTTTATTGCGAGGATGCCGGGCGGACGGACAACGAGTATCTGGCGCGCGTGGTCGAAGCCGTCGTCAAGGCAGGCGCGACGGTCGTGAACATCCCCGACACGACGGGCTACTGCCTGCCGGACGAATACGGAGCGAAGATTCGCTACCTGATGGAGCACGTGGACGGCGTGGAGAAGGTGGTTCTCTCGACTCATTGCCACAACGACTTGGGGATGGCGACGGCCAACACGGTGCAGGGCGTCTTGAACGGCGCGCGGCAGGTGGAAGTCACCATCAACGGCATCGGCGAACGGGCGGGCAACACCTCGTTGGAAGAAATCGCCATGATTTTCCGAAGCCACAAGGAGCGGGGAATCGTCACGAACATCAACACGACCAAGATATACGGTGTCAGCCGCATGGTCTCCAGCCTGATGAACATGCCGGTACAGCCGAATAAGGCGATTGTGGGCCGCAACGCTTTCGCCCACTCGTCGGGCATCCATCAAGACGGTGTCTTGAAGAACCGCGAAAGCTATGAAATCATCGACCCGAAAGATGTCGGCATCGACGACAACGCCATCCTTCTCACCGCCCGCAGCGGACGTGCCGCGCTGAAACACCGCCTCCACGTCTTGGGTGTCGACCTGCCGCAGGATAAGCTCGACAAGGTCTATGAAGAGTTCCTCAAGCTGGCAGACCGCAAGAAGGACATCAACGACGACGACATCCTGATGTTGGCAGGCAAAGACCGCACGGCGACGCAGCGCATCAAGCTCGATTACCTGCAAGTGACCTCCGGCGTAGGCCTGCAATCCGTAGCCAGCGTCTGTCTGGATATAGCTGGAGAGAAATTCGAGGCAGCCGCTTCGGGAAACGGGCCGGTCGACGCGGCCATCAAGGCGGTTAAGCAGATTATCCACCGCACCATGACCATCCAAGAGTTTCTCATCCAGGCCATCAACAAGGGGAGCGACGATGTGGGGAAGGTGCACATGCAGGTCGAATATGACAGCAACCGTTATTACGGATTCGCGGCGAACACGGATATCATAGCCGCTTCGGTGGAAGCATTCATTGACGCGATTAACAAGTTTGTAAAATAAGCAGAACAGGTATGAACACACTATTTGATAAGATTTGGGACGCCCACGTGGTGGCGACGGTCGACGACGGCCCCACGCAACTGTACATCGACCGCCTCTACTGCCACGAGGTGACCAGCCCGCAAGCCTTCGACGGGCTGCGTGCACGCGGTCTGAAACCCTTCCGTCCGGAACGCATCTACTGTATGCCCGACCATAACACGCCGACGCATGATCAGGACAAACCCATCGAAGACCCTGTTTCACGCAAGCAGGTCGACACGCTCGCACGCAACGCCGCCGAGTTCGGTCTCTCGTATTACGGGATGATGGATCCGCGTAACGGAATCATCCATGTCGTCGGGCCCGAACGGGGGCTGACCTTGCCGGGCATGACCATCGTCTGCGGCGACTCGCACACCTCGACGCACGGGGCTGTCGGCGCCGTCGCCTTCGGTATCGGCACGAGCGAGGTGGAGATGGTGATGGCCTCGCAGTGCATCCTGCAAGCACGGCCGAAGACGATGCGCATCCGCGTCGAAGGCACGCTTGCGAAAGGGGTGACGGCGAAGGACGTCGCGCTCTACCTGATGTCCCGGATGACGACCGGCGGCGCAACGGGCTATTTCGTCGAGTATGCCGGCTCGGCCATCCGCAGCCTTTCGATGGAGGGACGGCTGACGCTCTGCAACCTCTCCATCGAGATGGGGGCACGCGGCGGGATGATTGCGCCGGACGAGGTGACCTTCGCCTACCTCAAGGGGCGCGAACAGGCGCCGAAAGACGAAGCGTGGGAGCGCGCCGTCGCCTATTGGCGGACGCTCCGGAGCGACGACGACGCAGTGTTCGACAAAGAGCTCTTGTTCGACGCTGCCGACATCCGGCCGATGATTACCTACGGAACCAATCCCGGCATGGGCATGGCCATTACCGACGCCATCCCGACGGGCGAGGACTTGGGCGAGGTCGAACGCGGTTCGTTTGAGAAATCGCTGGCCTACATGGGTTTCCGGCCCGGCGAACGGCTGCTGGGCAAGCCTGTCGATTATGTCTTTTTGGGTGCCTGCACGAACGGGCGCATCGAGGATTTCCGCGCCTTTGCTTCGATTGTGGAGGGGAGGAAGAAAGCGGAGCATATCACCGCATGGCTCGTGCCCGGCTCGTGGATGGTTGAGCGGCAGATTCGCGAAGAGGGGTTGGACAAGCTGCTCGAAGCGGCCGGCTTCCGGATTCGTCAGCCCGGCTGCTCTGCCTGCCTCGCGATGAACGACGACAAGGTGCCGGCGGGCAAGTATGCCGTCTCAACCAGCAACCGCAACTTCGAAGGGCGTCAGGGGCCCGGTTCGCGCACGCTGCTGGCCAGTCCGCTTGTGGCTGCCGCTGCCGCCGTGACGGGCGTCATCACCGACCCCCGCACGTTGCTGAAATGACATACGCGTGAGGGTGAAAACGACATCCCGATGTCGTTCCGGCCCTCATCAAAAAGTAATAAAAACCATCAAATAGAAGCAAGATGAAACAGAAATTCGATGTTATCACAAGCACCTGCGTCCCGCTCCCGCTGGAGAATGTGGACACTGACCAAATCATCCCCGCCCGTTTCCTGAAGGCGACCGACAAGAGGGGCTTCGGGGAGAACCTCTTCCGCGATTGGCGGTATGACAAGGAGGGCAACCCGATTGCCTCTTTCGTCTTGAACGACCCGACCTATGGCGGCGAGGTGCTCGTCGCCGGGAAGAACTTCGGCTGCGGGTCGAGCCGCGAGCACGCCGCTTGGGCCATCGCCGACTATGGCTTCCGCGTCGTTGTCTCCAGCTTCTTTGCTGACATCCACAAGAACAACGAGCTGAACAACTTCGTGCTGCCGGTGGTCGTGAGTGAGGCGTTCCTCCAAGAGCTTTTCGACAGCATCTATGCCGACCCGAAGATGCAGGTGGAGGTCGACCTGCCCGCGCAGACCATCACGAACCGGGCGACGGGCCGCAGCGAGCACTTCGACATCAACGCCTACAAGAAGGCCTGCCTCATGAACGGGCAAGATGACATCGACTACCTCCTCGCCAACAAAGACAAAATCGAAGCGTTCGAGAAAGCAAGAGAACATGAACAATCAAACCAATAAAAGGAAACACGGATAACACGGATGAGCATAGATTTGTTATATATAAAAAAGAGATGAAAGTAGAAATAATGGATACGACCCTGCGCGACGGGGAGCAGACTTCCGGCGTCTCGTTTGCGGCGCATGAGAAGCTGAGCATCGTGCAGACACTTGTCGATCTCGGGGTGAACCGGCTGGAAATCGCTTCGGCGCGTGTTTCCGAAGGCGAGTTTGAGGGAGTGAAGCGTGTGGCGGCATGGGCGCGGCGCACGGGGAACATCGACAAGCTCGAGGTGCTCGGCTTTGTCGACGGTACGGTCTCTTTGGACTGGATTGAGGCGGCAGGCTGCTGCGTGGTGAACCTGCTCTGCAAAGGCTCCTACAAGCATGTGACGGAACAGCTCCGCCGGACGCCCGAACAGCATCTGGCCGACATCCGCCGCGTGGTCGAGGATGCTGCGCGGCGCGGCATCCGTGTGAATGTCTATTTGGAAGATTGGTCGAACGGCATTCAATATTCGCCCGAATATGTCTATCAGTTTGTCGACACGCTTCGCGATTTGCCCATTGAGCGGTTCATGCTGCCCGATACGCTGGGCATCCTCAATCCCGCCAATACTTATGCGTATTGCAAGCAGATGGTCGACCGTTACCCGGAGCTTAGTTTCGATTTCCATGCGCATAACGATTACGACCTTGCGGTGGCGAATGTCTTCTCTGCCGTCCGTGCCGGTATCGGCGGTATCCACACGACGCTCAACGGCTTGGGCGAACGTGCCGGCAACGCGCCCCTCAGCAGCGTGATGGCCGTCTTGAAAGACCAGCTGGGGGCGGAGACGACCCTGAAGGAGGTGAAAATCAACCACGCCAGCCGTCTGGTTGAAACCTTTTCCGGTGTCCATATCCCGCCCAACAAGCCGATTATCGGCGAATATGTCTTTACGCAGTGCGCCGGTGTCCATGCCGACGGCGACAGTAAGAACAACCTCTACTGCAACGACCTGCTGCCCGAGCGCTTCGGCCGCGTCCGCGAGTATGCGCTGGGCAAGACCTCCGGCAAGGCGAATATTCGTAAGAATCTGGAAACGTTGGGCATCGACATCGACGAAGAATCGATGCGCAAGGTGACCGAGCGCATCATTGAGCTGGGCGACAAAAAAGAGATGGTGACGACCGAAGACCTGCCTTATATCATCAGCGACGTGCTGCATCACGATGCGGCGGCCGACCAGCGCATTCGCATCTTGAACTATTCCCTCGCGTTGGCGCAGGGGCTTCGGCCGATGGCGACGCTGAAAATCGAAATCGATGGCGAGGCCTACGAGGCGTCGGCTTCGGGCGACGGGCAGTATGACGCCTTTGTGCGTGCCCTCCGGAAAATCTATTCCGATTTGGGGCGTCCCTTCCCGATGCTGACCAACTACTCCGTCTCCATCCCGCCCGGCGGACGGACGGATGCCTTCGTGCAGACCGTCATCAGCTGGAACTATGCCGGCGTGGACTTCAAAACGCGCGGCCTCGACGCCGACCAGACGGAAGCCGCCATCAAGGCGACCGTCAAGATGTTGAACAAAATAGAAAACTAAGCATAATCAATTACAAACGTATATGAAACTGAACATAGCATTGCTTCCCGGCGACGGGATTGGCCCGGAGATTATCGAGCAGGGTATGAAAGCCGTAAAGGCTGTCTGCCGGAAATATGGTCATGAGTTGAACTACAAACAGGCGCTGGTCGGCGCATGCGCCATCGACGCGGTGGGAAATCCCTATCCCGACGAGACGCACGAGCTCTGCATGCAGAGCGACGCCGTCTATTTCGGTGCCATCGGTTCGCCCAAGTATGACAACGACCCTTCGGCGAAGGTTCGTCCCGAACAAGGGCTGCTGGGGATGCGCAAGAAGCTGGGGCTGTTTGCCAATATCCGCCCCGTGACGACCTTCCCCTCATTGTTGCACAAATCCCCGCTGCGGGCAGAACTGGTCGAGGGAGCCGACTTCCTGTGTATCCGCGAGCTGACGGGCGGTATGTACTTCGGCCGTCCGCAGGGGCGGAGCGAGGATGGCAACACGGCCTACGACACGTGTGTCTACACGCGGGAAGAAATCGAGCGCATTGTCCGCTTGGCCTACCGGTATGCCGAAAAACGCCGTCGGAAGGTGACGGTCGTAGACAAGGCGAACGTGCTGGCGACATCGCGTCTCTGGCGGCAGGTCGCGCAAGAGATTGCAGCGGAATATCCGCAGGTGGAGACCGAATACATGTTTGTCGATAACGCAGCCATGCGCCTTATCCAGTGGCCGAAGAGCTTCGACGTGCTTGTGACGGAAAACATGTTCGGCGATATCCTGACGGACGAAGCGTCGGTCATCACCGGTTCGCTCGGTATGCTCCCCTCAGCATCCGTCGGCATCCATACCTCCGTGTTCGAACCGATTCACGGCTCTTGGCCGCAGGCGGCGGGCAAAAACATCGCCAACCCGCTGGCAACGATACTGAGCGGCGCGCTGATGTTCGAATATGCCTTCAACCTGATGGAAGAGGGCGCCTTGATGCGTGAGGCGGTGGCCGCTTCGATGGATGCCGGCGTGGTGACGGCCGACATCGCCGACGGCGCCAAAGCCTACCCGACAAGCGAGGTGGGCGACTGGATTGCCGCTTATATTACCGGAAAAAAATAGCCGGCATTTGAAGAGACGTGGCGTGCCGCGTCTCCCCGCATGATTTTATCAGCAGGCTGCCCCGACCGGCAGCCTTTCTTATTTTTATGGCGGGTAAATCCAAATTGGATTTACCCGCAGGGGTGATTACCGCCTTGTTATGAAAGAAAGGGAAAATCTCACTATCTTTGTGCCTGTTATTCGTATAAGAGAGAAATAGTATGCCACTGAACTTACAAAAGAACCTGCCGGCTGTCGAGCTGCTGAAGAAAGAGCACATCTTCGTGATGGACTCGTTGCGCGCGTCGACACAAGATATACGTCCCTTACGGGTGGTCGTGCTGAACCTGATGCCCCTCAAAATCACGACGGAAACAGATTTGGTTCGCCTCCTGAGCAACACGCCTTTGCAGGTGGAGCTCGACCTGATGAAAATCAAAGGGCATACGCCCAAGAATACGCCCATCGAGCACATGCGGGAGTTTTACAAAGACTTCGACCAGATGAAGGATGATTTCTACGACGGCATGATTGTGACCGGTGCGCCGGTGGAGCAGATGTCCTTCGAGGAGGTGCACTATTGGGAGGAAATCACGGAGATATTCGACTGGGCGCGGACGCATGTCACCTCTACGTTATACATCTGCTGGGCGGCACAGGCGGGGCTGTATCATTTCTACGGCGTGCCGAAGTATCCTTTGCCCGCCAAGATGTTCGGCGTCTTCCGCCATACGCTGCGCGAACCCTACATTCCGATATTTCGGGGCTTCGACGATGAGTTTTATGTGCCCCACAGCCGGCATACCGAGATTCGGCGCGAAGACATCATGAAGGTTCCCGCCCTGACGCTGCTTTCCGAGAGCGAGGAGGCGGGCGCCTATATGGTGATGGCACGGGGCGGACGCGAGTTTTTCATCACCGGCCATTCGGAATATTCACCCTACACGCTCAACGACGAATACATGCGCGACCTGAACAAAGGGTTGCCCATCACGATTCCGCATAATTATTACCGCGACAACAATCCGGCGCTCGGGCCGGTGGTGCGTTGGCGGGGGCATGCCAACCTGCTGTTTACCAACTGGCTGAATTACTATGTTTACCAAGAGACGCCTTTCCACCGGGAAAACATTTTGCATTTGGGCGATTTATAAAACGGCGCGGACATCATGAAGCCTCGTAAAATCGAACTGCTTGCGCCGGCGAAAGACCTGACGTGCGGGCTGGAGGCCATCCGGCACGGTGCGGATGCGGTCTATATCGGTGCGCCAAAATTTGGCGCGCGGGCGGCCGCAGGTAATTCACTGGAAGATATCCGTGCGCTTTGCGATTATGCCCATCTCTATGGAGTGCGTATCTATGTGGCGTTGAACACGATTCTGACCGACGACGAGCTGGCGGAGGCCGAACGGATGATTTGGGGGCTTTGGCATGCCGGTGTGGATGCCTTGATTGTGCAGGACATGGGCATCACGCAACTCGATTTGCCGCCCATCCCGCTGCACGCCAGTACGCAGACGGACAACCGGACGGTCGAGAAGGTTCGCTTTTTTGAGCAGGTGGGTTTCACGCAGGTCGTGCTGGCACGCGAGTTGACGCTCGACGAAATCCGGCAGATTGCCGCCGGGACGACGGTCTCGCTGGAGCTGTTCGTGCACGGAGCCTTGTGTGTCAGCTACAGCGGGCAGTGTTACCTGAGCGAGGCGCTCAGCGGACGCAGTGCCAATCGGGGGGCTTGTGCGCAATATTGCCGCCTGCCCTATACGCTGGCCGACGCGGACGGGACGAAGATTACGGGGCCGAAACACTTGCTTTCGTTGAAAGACCTGAACCGCTCCGCCCAGCTCGAAGCCCTGCTGGATGCGGGTGTCTCTTCGCTGAAGATAGAAGGGCGGCTGAAGGATGTGGCGTATGTGAAGAACATCACGGCCTATTACCGCCAGTGTCTGGACGCCATCTTGAGCCGCCGGCCGGAATATGTCCGTTCCTCGTTCGGACGAAGCGTCTATACCTTCGAGCCCCGTCCCGAAAAGAGTTTCAATCGCGGTTTCACGCCGTTCTTCCTGAAAGGGCGGACAGCCGATGTCACGGCTTTCGATACACCCAAGTCGCTGGGCGAACCCGTCGGGCGGGTCAAGGCGTTGAAGGGGAAGAACGCGTTTACGGTCGAGGGGGGAAAGGCATTGCACAACGGCGACGGGCTGGCTTTTTTTAACCGGCAGGGAGAATTGGAAGGGTTCCGGGTAAATCGGGTGGAGGCGGGGTGCGTCTATCCGCTTCAGATGCCGCCACTCGCCGCCGGTATGCCGCTTTACCGCAACTATGACCAAGCGTTTGAGAAGCTGCTTGCCAAGCCCTCTGCGGAGCGGAAGATGGCTGTGCGGATGACGTTTGCGGATAATGCTTTCGGGTTTACGTTGATGTTGGAGGATGAGACCGGCGCCCGTGTGATGCTGACCGAGCCGTTTGAAAAGGTTCCGGCACAACGTCAGCAAGCGGAAAATATACGGAAGCAGCTTGCGAAATTGGGCAATACGCCTTTTGAGGCGTCAGAGGTGTATGTCGGGTGTTCTGACAACTGGTTTGTCCCCTCGTCCCTCTTGTCGGAAATGCGTCGAAAGGGGATAGGGCGGTTGGCTGATGCCCACCGGATGCGCTATACGCGTGTGGTGGCAAGGCGGCAGCAAGATGTCCGCGAGGCGATTCCGTTCCCCGAGCGTCGCTTGAGCTATCGGGGGAATGTGTCCAACCGGGCGGCACAGGCGTTTTACCGGCAGCATGGCGTGTCGCAGATAGAGCCGGCTTTTGAGCGGATGCCGCAGCGGGATGTCCCGTTGATGTTCACGAAACACTGCCTGCGCTACAGCATGGGCTGGTGTCCGGTCTATCAACGGAAGAAGTCGCCCTACAAGGAGCCTTATTACCTGCTCTACAAAGAGACGCGCCTGCGTTTACATTTCGACTGCCTGCATTGCCAGATGCAAATCTTCCGGGATTAGGGGAGTCTCCGGCGCAATTGGTTCATGAATGTTTTTACGGCATCGGTATCCTCCGGCGCCGGGCTCCACAATGCGAAGTTTTCCGGTGCGAGCGGCGCGAACGGCCCGGCTTTGACTTCATAAATGACGCTTCCCGGCTCCAAGACCAGCAGGCTGTGCCACGTGCCTGCTTCGATTTCGGCACCGTAGACGCCCGCGAGCGGGTCGAGTATCTGCGTGTCGGTCACGTTTCCCGCTTCGTCGAAAAGGAAAAGGGCAAGCCTTCCGCGCAGGAGGAGGAAGATTTCCGTCTTGTCGGGATTGCAGTGACGGTGCGGGCGGAGGTACGTTTCGGGTTCGAGCGCGTTCAAGAGGCGGTTGACGGGGTCGTCGGGCCGTTCGTGGAAATTATGGTTCATGCGCAGGCGGGGCGACTGTTTGGCGCGCGTGGTGGTCGCGTCCAATAATGCATCGTTGATAACTATCATTGCGGTTGTTTATGAATTGATTTTATGAATTGATAGAGGCGAATATAGAAAATAATCTTGGAAGACGTGCCTTTTATCCGTACATTTGTAAACGTTACAAAAGAAAGTCGATGAAAAATACACGCTCCTATATTGGTTTGTTGGTCTTGTTTCTGTTACTGTGTACGGCTTGCCGGACGGAAGCAGAGGATTATGTCATTGGTATTTCGTCGGGATTATCCTTCTTTTGATGGGACTGATGCTGTTGTCGGCTCTCTATATGGTGGCTTTTGTGGCAGATGTCAAATCCTATTTTAACGTGAGTTCGACAGATTCAGAACAAAGCAAGCTGTGTGTCAATAGTTCTCATAACATTGATACAAGGCTTCTTCGGGAAACAGCAGTACGCGGCGATTGTGCTTAAAAGGTTGACAATAAAATTATCAAAGGTCTATGTCTTGAATGTTCCACCTGTGCAATGTTCTTCAGCTCGTCATTAACGGTCTCTATAATGGCTCTTTTCCTGAGAAGAAGTTTGTCTGATTTTTACCCCTGAGGA
>CAYXIX010000006.1:0-29946 GCA_964465405.1 uncultured Parabacteroides sp.
TGAGCATAGCGATTATTGTTCGTGATTCTTTGTATTTGGACACTATAAAGATACGGCAATTTTCGCTAATCACCAATTTTACAGGATTTTATAATTCGTCGAACTTACGTTAAAGTATAGATTTTTTGAATGCAAGGATTATGACGTAGATACACTTCCTCAATTGATACTTGAACAGTAATGGACTGGATCAATGTTATTCGTTTGGATGGGGAAAGAGGATGAGGTAATGACTGTAGCATAATATAGTGTGGACAACTGAAGAGATAATGTTGGTAATGAAAGACAAGAATTTTGCTAAGAAGTATCAGACACTATTTGGTATGGATGCATTTGTGGATGGACGTGAATCTGTACAATGCTTTACAGATATGGCTTATCCGATGCAGGCAAAAGAGGGGATAACTGTTTGGTTTGCAGATGAACCGTATAAGGATGTAATTGCCTATGTGAAACGTTCGATAGAAAATTCTCCTCATGTGTATCAAGATGAAGAGTTATCCATATTGAATGAAGATTTGTGTCGGGGAATTACGGCTTTCAAACAAGATTGTGCTCATATTTTTGGGCATACGAGTGTCCGTAAAATGGCGCATGAACAATTAATGGCAAAATTGGATGACGTAAGTGAGAATTTTCAAGTTCTGATTATCAAGACAAATTGGATATTGCCTTACACCACACTTGTAAATACTGGAAAGCGCCAAAGTAGGATGAAAGAGGTAGAATTTAGCCGTAAAGTAGAAGAAGCCCATCATTGGCAGCTCACATATCGATGGTGGCTTTTTGGTGATAAAGGAATCAATGTCGTTGAATGCTCTGTTTACCGAATGAAATAGGAGGTTCATCGAATATTTTTGCCGGGTAGTAAATGGTAGGATATTTTTAATCTTTTAAAATACAGATAGTTGTTTATTCGATGTAAATCCCCAATGAGTATACAGAAGTCGGAACGCCTGTTTTATGTCATTCTTTTATTACAAATCTGCATGACTTCTTTGTTTGCACAGCAAGGAAATGAACGGTCAGATACGGTCGTCCGAGTTGTGAATGCTCCTTTCCCTGTGGCAAAGACGGTTCCCGAAAACTTTCGGGATATGCAAACTCGATATCCAATTGATTTGAAAACACCAGAGAATGTCAAGACTACGATCGAGTATGATGTGAATACAGGGTGTTATGTGGTTCATACCCGTTTGAATGGACGTGATCTTTTTACACCGTTGGTCTTGACGGCAGAAGAGTATATCGACTATAGTTTTCAGCAATCTGTTCAAGCCTATTATCGGCAGAAGAACGAAGAGGAATTCCAGAAGGAAGCGGACAAAAAGTTCAACCTGACCGATATGCAATTTGACATCGGGGCTGCAGATCGTGTGTTTGGGCCGGGAGGTGTACGTGTGCGGACGCAGGGTTCTACAGAGGTGACGCTGGGGATAAAACAGAATGTCACGAACAACCCTTCCCTTTCAGAACGTTCGCGTAAGCAGACCTATTTTAACTTTGATGAGTCTATCCAATTGAATGTGCAAGCATCTGTGGGTAGCAAAGTCAGTTTTGACATGAATTATAATACGGAAACCTCTTTTGATTTCGACTCAAAAAAATTGAAACTTGCTTACACGGGTGAGGAGGATGAAATCATTAAGTCATTAGAAGCTGGTAATGTCAGTATGACGACCAATAATTCGCTGATTAACGGGGGGGCAGCCTTGTTTGGCATGAAAGCGGATTTGCAGTTTGGTAAATTGCGGGTCAATGCATTGTTAGCCCAACAGACTTCGGAATCGAAAACGGTTAAATCCAAAGGGGGCGTACAGACGAAAGAATTTGAATTGGGGATTGATGAGTATGATGCAAACCGGCACTTTTTTCTCGCACACTTTTTCCGGGACAATTATGACAAAGCGGTGAGCAATTTGCCATCGGTCTCTTCCGGTATTAAGATTAACAAAGTGGAGGTGTGGGTAACGAACAAACAGGCGAATTATGACGAAGCGCGTAACATTGTCGCTTTTGCTGATTTGGCGGAATACGAACACATTTACAATACATCCTTTGTGCAGCCGAGCGGAAGTCGGGTGATACCGTATAACAAAGCCAATTCGCTGTATACCACATTGACGAATGAGTATGCCGGTATCCGTGATGTCAGTACGGTGAATCAAACCCTAAATGGTTTGATGGGAAATGGAATAGAATATGAGAAAATTGAAAGTGCTCGTTTGCTGGATGAGTCTGAATATACACTCAACGCACAATTAGGATATATCTCATTGGTGTCACAACTACAGTCGGACGAAGTTTTGGCTGTGGCCTATTCCTACACCTATTCGGACGGACAGACCTATCAAGTAGGCGAGTTCTCGACAGATGATCCATCTTCTACCACTTCTTGCCTGTGTCTCAAACTATTGAAAGGAACTTCGTTGTCACCCGGTATGCCTTATTGGGATTTGATGATGAAAAATGTTTATTCAATTGGTACTTATTCTGTTCAGGAGGAAAATTTCACGATGGATATCCTATTCCAAAACGATACGGCAGGAACTTATGTAAGTTATTTGTCGGAGGGAGCGATAGCCAATCAGATTTTGTTACGGGTGTTGAATCTGGATAATTTAGATGCGAATAAGGAGCGGAATGCCGATGGCATATTTGACTTTATAGACGGTTATACGATATTGGCAGAAAAAGGAAAAATTATTTTCCCTTGTGTGGAACCGTTTGGTTCTTATTTACGTGGAAAATTTAACAATGATGTGATTGCAGAGAAATACATTTTTCAGGAACTGTATGATTCGACGCAGACAGTGGCGCGGCAGATGGCGGAGAAAAACAAGTTCGTTTTGCAAGGGGAGTTTCAAGGTTCTTCGGGGGCGGAAATTCAGTTGGGGGCAACGAATGTTGCACGTGGCTCGGTGAAGGTGACAGCAGCAGGGGCGGTACTGACGGAAAATGTGGATTACATCGTGGACTATGTTTCAGGAATTGTTACAATCCTGAATGAAAGTCTGATTGCTGCGGGGACGGATATCAGCGTTTCTTTGGAAGATCAAAGTGTTTATAGCCTGACGCGCAAAACAATGATGGGTATCGATCTAAGTTATCAGTTTACTCCCAATCTATCGGCAGGTGTGACAGTCATGCACCTTTCCGAAATGCCGCTGGCGACGAAAACAAGTTATGGAGATGAAGCCGTCCGGAATACATTGTGGGGAGTAAACATGTCTTATAAAGGAGAAAGCCAGTGGTTGACGAACCTGTTTGATAAGTTGCCATTCTTGAATCTGACCCAACCAAGCCAGATTTCCTTCAACACGGAATTTGCTCAATTGATAGCCGGACATTATGAAAATGACGAGACCGGCGCCTATTCGTATTTGGATGATTTTGAATCGTCTCAGACTGGTTTTGACCTCTCAGACCCGTATCCTTGGCAACTTTCCAGTGTCCCCTATCAAGATGGAGGGGCGTTGTTCCCGGAAGCGGAATTGGCCAATGACATTAATTATGGAAAGAATCGTGCATTGTTGGCGTGGTACACCATTGACGAACTGTTTACACGCCGAAATTCTTCTTCGCGCCCTTCTCACATTACGAACGATGATCTTTCAAATCATTATGTCCGGGCGGTGGAAACCGATGAACTCTATCCGGAACGACAGGAAATGACAAGCGAAGCCACAACGATTAGCGTGTTGAACCTTGCCTATTATCCGACGGAGCGCGGGCCTTATAACCTCGATGCGGATAACATCAATACCGATGGCTCGTTGCAAAACCCGGAACAACGTTTTGGCGGAATGATGCGGAAATTAGAACAGACTGATTTTGAAACAGCCAATATTGAATATATCGAATTTTGGTTACTGGACCCTTTTATTTATAACCGTTCGGTTTCCGGAGGTGATTTGTATTTTAATTTGGGGGAAATCTCGGAAGATATCCTGAAAGACGGGAAGAAATTCTTCGAGAACGGGCTGCCCATCGACGGGGATACGACGAAAGTAACCTATACGGTGTGGGGAAAGGTTCCTACCCAACAAAGCACGGTTTATGCATTTGATAATACTTCCGGTGCGCGCGATTTACAGGATGTGGGGTTGAATGGACTTTCTTCGGATGAAGAGAAAAATTATTCTGCTTATCAAGAGTATTTGGAGAAGTTGCGGCAGCGCCTCGATGCTTCGACAATCGCCGAGATGGAAAACGACCCGTTGGAGCTGTCTCCTTTTTTTAATCCGTCGGGTGATAAGTTTCACTACTTTCGCGGTTCTGATTATGACCGTGAAGAGACGGATATCCTGACTCGTTATAAACGTTATAACGGGACGGAAGGGAACTCGAAAGATATCAACAGTTCGACGGAAAGTTACAGCACGGCTTCGAAAAGCACTCCGGATGTTGAGGATATCAATCAAGACAACACGCTTAACGAAAACGAGAAATATTATGAATATAAGGTGAAGATTACTCCTTCCGACACGGTTGTCGGGCAGAATTTCATTACGGATAGACGCGTTGTGGATGTTCGGTTGCAAAATGGAAATCGAGAAACCGTGACTTGGTATAAGTTCAAGATACCGATTGACCAGTATCAGAGGAGTGTGGGATCTTTCAATGATTTTTCATCTGTTCGTTTTCTTCGTATGTATCTGACCGGTTTCAAGGAATCGGTCGTTTTGCGTTTTGGCTCGTTACGGTTGGTACGCGGAGAATGGCGGACCTACGAGCAGGATTTGTCTGACCCGAATATGCCGCCCTCAGTCAATGGGACATTGGAGGTTTCGACCGTCAATATCGAGGAGAACAGTGATCGCGAACCGGTGAACTATGTATTGCCACCCGGTGTGACTCGCGTGTTGAGTGCAAACCAGCCTCAGGTTACACAGGAAAACGAACAGGCGCTTTCGTTGAAAGTTTCTAATTTGGCTCCAATGGATGCACGGGCCGTTTATAAAAATACCAGTTATGATTTGCGGAATTATAAACGCTTACAGATGTTTTCCCATGCAGAAGCGTTCTCACCGGATGTGACCGGATTGTCGAATGGAGATTTATCTGTTTTTATCCGTTTGGGCTCTGATTATAAAAACAACTATTACGAATATGAAGTCCCGTTGGAGGTGACGCCGCCCGGAGTGTACAGTCAAAATAACACGACGCATCGTGAGACGGTTTGGCCCGAAAGTAACATGATGAATTTCCGGTTCGAAGTTTTGACTGATTTGAAATTGGAACGTAATCGTGCGAAGAGCGCGGCAGGCAGTTCTGTGACTTTCTCTACGGAATATACCCAGACGGATCCCGACCATCCGCTTAACACAATTAAGGTGAAGGGTAATCCCAGTTTGTCGGAGGTTAAAGTGATTTTGCTGGGGGTTAGAAATAATTCAACAACTATTCAGAGTGCAGAGGTGTGGGTCAATGAGCTGCGATTGTCAGAATTCGACGAAGAAGGGGGTTGGGCTGCGAAGACAGATTTGACTGTGGCCCTTTCTGATTTGGGAACCATCAACTTCAATGGGCGTATTGAAACTGCCGGTTTCGGAGCGCTTGATGAATCGCTGAGCGAACGGCGCATGGATGACTTGACGGAATACAACATCTCTACCTCGTTAGAATTAGGTAAACTCTTTCCCGAAAAAGCACAGGTCAGCATCCCTTTCTATTATTCTTATTCGAAAGAGAACATTAAACCGAAATACAACCCGTTGGATCAAGATATTACGTTGGAACGGGCGCTTAGTGAAGTCGATACACAGGCTGAGAAAGATTCGATACTGAATTTTGCCCAAGAGCAGACCGTAACCAAGAGCCTGTCTTTTAATAATGTACGTGTCAATATAAAAAGTGATACCCCTATGCCTTACGATCCTGCGAATTTCTCTTTGGGTTTTTCATACAACAGTACATCCTATAAAAATCCGGAAACAGAATATGAGAATACGATAAACTACCAAGCCAATTTTTCGTATAATTACATTCCTTATATGAAACCGTTAAAACCGTTTGACAAACTTCTCAAAAATACTAACGGCTATACGCGTTTCTTAAAGCAGTTGTCGTTCAATTTGGCTCCGTCGATTTATTTCCAGACCGTGATGACCCGTGATTATTACGAGCGGCAATTACGGCAATTGACGGATGCCGGTACGACAAGTTCTTTGCCGGTTACTTTCAGCCAAGAGTTTTATTGGGATCGGGCTTTCAGCCTTAATTGGGCGTTTACGAACAACCTGAATATCACTTTCTCTTCCGGGACGAATGCCCGAATCGAGGAACCGTATGTTCAGGTAAACAAAAAGTTGAACCCGGACGATTATTATTTGTGGAAAGATTCCGTGATGAAAAGTATTGCTGATTTGGGGAGACCGGAGGATTACGACCAGTCGTTTTCAGCTGTCTGGCAGCTTCCCTTGCAATACATCCCTGTTTTGGATTGGGCAAATGCTTCAGCAAGCTATCAGGCTACCTATAATTGGGAGCGGGGGGCGACGGTTAGCGACGATATCGAGTTGGGAAACACGATTGAGAATCAACGGCAGCTTAATTTGCAAACCAATCTGAATCTGTTGTCTTTATATAATAAGAACAAGTATCTGAAGAAAATCAATCAGAAGTTCAGCAATACACGGACGTCGACAACACAGGAGAAGCGGAAAAAGCAGTTGAAGAAACTGGAGAAGGAGATAGTCTTGAGTCCGGATAGCAATACGATAGTCCAGCATGGTATGTTTACCAAAAAGCTCCAAATACGGGCACGTCGGGCCGACGGACGTATATACAATCTCAAATACAAACCGATTAATTTCGCTCAGGTCGAGATTCAGAACCGCGATACGGTACATCTGACATTGACGATTTATCCCGGTGCTTCCCGGATGGAGGATTGGACGAATAAAGTGGTAGAACAGGGTACGCGCCTGTTGATGTCGCTTCGCACCCTCAATATCCAGTATATCAATTCCGCCGGCATGATTTTGCCCGGTTTTCGTCCGGAAGTGGGCGATTTGTTTGGGCAAAAACGTTATTCTGCGGGGATGGCGCCGGGTCTGGCTTTTGCCTTCGGGCGTGTCGACCGCAGCTATATCGAGGAAGCGGCGGAGAAGGGGTGGTTGATACAAGATGCGGAAAATAATTTGAATTCCGCATACATAACCGGTACGAATAACTTTAACATCCAAGCTCGTTTGGAACCGATTCCCGGTTTGAAAATCGACTTGACGGCATATCGGAACGATTCGCGTAACACAGAAATTCAATATTACTATGACGGCATGCCTGAAATCTTGAGTGGCAGCTTCTCTATGACAACTGTAGCCTTGAAGAGCACGTTCGGTGGAAGTGACAATGCCTCAAACGGATATGCGTCAAAAGCCTTCTCGAAGTTCCTTGCTTATCGGGAAGTGATTGCTGAACGGCTTGAGAACAGCTATGCGGAGTTGAATTATCCGAACGAAGGATTTATTCAAGAGTTGGGTTTAGGCGGACAATCGTACAATCCCGGTACTGATGGGGAATATGGGGTCAGTCAGAATTCCGCCGATGTTTTAATTCCGGCCTTTCTGGCTGCTTATACGGGGAAAGATCCCCATACAATCGGTTTATCGGCGTTTCCTTCGCTTCGGAGTTTGCTCCCCAACTGGAATATCCAGTATGACGGTTTGACGCGTTTCTCTGCAATCAAGAAATATTTCAAGTCGTTTACATTGCAACATCGTTATAGTTGTGTTTATTCCGTCGGTTCGTATACCTCTCATTCGAATTGGGTCAATGCCGGCAAAGATGGGTTGGGCTTTGTCCAATCCGTCTTGACTGACTACCCGATGCCTGCATCCCAATATTCGATTTCTTCTGTCTATCTTACAGAATCGTTTAATCCTTTGTTGGGTGCCAATGCTACATTATTGAACGGCATGACTGTTCAGGCGAATTATACGAAGACTCGCACGCTTTCGCTTAATACGACCTCTTACCAATTGGTCGAGTCGCTTTCTAATCGCTTTACTCTTGGTCTCGGATATACGATGCCGGAGTTCAATAAAGTGTTGAAGATGAAAAAAACGCGTAACTTCAGTAATGATTTGACCCTTAATCTTTCCTTATCATTTGCGAAAACTCATTCGCTTATCCGTAAAATAGAAGACGGAACCACACAGGCGACCAGTGGGAATCTAACCAAAACGTTGGAATTTTCTGCCAACTACGGCTTGAGTCGAGCCTTGACCTTACGGGCGTTCTATGATTTGCAAATCAATAATCCGCTTGTGTCAAGTACATCTTACCCGACGACGAACTCAAGCTATGGAGTTAGTTTAGTCTTCTCGCTGGCACAATGAATCGGATAATCTGTTTCGGACGCTTCATGAATGGACAAAATAAAAAGGTCGACCCATCGCAGGCGGACCTTTCTCAGAGTGTGTTAAAAATTTTTACCTATCAGAGAGTGAATGTATGATTTCTTTCTTTCTTGTCCCTTTTGAGGGAACATCCGGTTTCCCGAATAGAATTGATTTTGTAATCAAATTCCTGATTTAGGTAACCTTTTGATTACAAAAAAATATATTTATTGCTTCTCGTGCAAGTAAAATCGACAAAATGCCTCTTTTCTTCGGTAAATAACCGATTTTATGTACCCTAAATCTGTTGGAAATAACGAGCCGGTTTATTCTTGTATGGATGTTTTTTTGACATAGTGGTTCTTTAGATGTTGAACTATTTTGACGCTGTATCTAAAGCGAGATGTTTCATCAGGGTGCTGAAGTAGGAATCGCTGATCGGGATTAATTCATTGCCGATTCGGATTCGTTTATGTTCGATGTAACTGATTTGTGTGAGTGCAACGATATAAGAGCGGTGCACACGGCAAAACTGTTTGGCATCCAAATATTTCTCGAAGTATTTCAAACTGCTTTGCGTGAGGAGTGTTTTCCCTTCTACGCGATGGATTTTGACGTAATCACCATATCCTTCGAGATAAAGAATGGTTTCTTGTGGCAAATGGATGATTCTGCTGCCTTCTTTGACGAAGATAGGTGCAGATGCCTGTTTTTTCTCTAACAACTGGTGGATATCGGCAAGCGCCTTGTCCAGTTTGTCGAAATAAGTTGCCAGCGTGTGGGACGTGACCACCTCATTGTTAAGTGAAATACGATTTAGCATAGTGTTTTTACTCTTAAAATGTTAGGCTACAAATTAAGATATTTCTTTGGTAAAGAAAGGTTAAGTCCCGGCGAGTGGTAATTTTTATCCGGTGAATCGCCATTTTGGAACGGTGAACGTTTCTATTCCTCTTCTAAAATCCACTTTTTGAAGAGTGGTGTTTTGTTTTTGCTGATGACGATACGTTCCGGTGTGGGTAACAATAAGTTGACGGATAGGCGACTCCCGAACCAAAGGTCGACATCTTTGATGGCTTTGCGGGCAATGATGAATTGGCGGTTGGCACGGAAGAATCGGCGTGGATCGAGTTGTTCGCTGAGTGTATCGAGCGTACGGTCTACCGGATGCCGCCTGTTGCCGGCGGTATAAGCGGTAACTTTTTCTTTGGAGGTATAGAAAAAGTAGATTTCATCGACTGATAGCGGATAGAATTTATCCGGAAGCTGGATGAGGAGGCTTTTTACTGTATGCCGGTTTTGAATAGTCTGGTTGGTGAGCAGAATGTGTTTTTTCCGTTCTTCTGGGTCGAATAGGCGGAATTTCCTAAGTGCCCGCTCAAGGGATGCGAGGGTAACGGGTTTCAGCAAGTAATCGATGCTGCTCACCTGAAAAGCTTGCAAGGCATATTCGTCGTATGCGGTTGTGAAGATGACGGGGGCATTGATTTCTACTTGTTCAAAGATTTGGAATGCGGAGCCGTCGGCCAGATGGATGTCCATGAAAATCAATTCCGGTTGAGGCCCTGTACGTAGGTAGGCGACACTTTCAGCAATGCTGTCTAATTCGGCGATAATTTCGATAGGAACAACTTTGTTCTGTTTCAGAATTGTTTTGAGGCTGCAGATTGCAGCTGTTTCGTCTTCAATAATGATTGCCTTCATGATTGTCCGGGTATATGGGAAAGGGGAAGTGCTACAGAGAAATGTCCTTTCCGGTTGGTGATTTGAATATCTTTGCCTGTTAATAGCCGATAACGTCCCCAAAGGTTACGGAGACCGATGCCGCTACTGTTCTTTTCTTCTGTTTTGAGTTGGACACAGTTGGATACGACTAATTGTTTGTCTCGGTTCGTATAAATGTCGATATACAATGGGAATTGCCGGCTGATGATGTTGTGTTTGACTGCGTTTTCGACCAGCGGCAAGATGCTGAGCATGGGCAGGTACCATAAGAGTAGAGGTGGGTCGGCTTGGATTGAGAAGAAGAGTTTGCCTTCATATCTGATACTGAGCAGATAGGTGTATGCTTTGACGAACTGGAATTCTTCGGCAAGCGTGACCATCTCTTTCTGGTTGCTTTGGAGAATGTATCGGAAAACATTCGAGAGTTCGTTGAGATAGGTGAGAGTCCGTTCCTTGTCTTCGTTTTGGATTAATGCGCTTAATCCGCCAAGCGAGTTGAAAAAGAAATGGGGACGGATTTGGCCCATCAAGGCGTTGTATGAGGTACGCAGTTGTTCGGTCTTTAGTTTCTCATATTCCAGACGCATATGTTGTTTGCCATGTAGCAGGCGTATCAGCAAGACGCAAAGCAGAACGGTAAGTAATACAAACAGATGTTCGGTGATTTGTGGATGCAGGAAAATGGGTGGAATCTGGTTAGGCGAAAAGGTGTCTAAACGAATGCGTGGGTCGCGCAACATTTGGTCGTGCGGGCCGGGATGAAATTGAAAGAGGGTTTCGATATTGGGTAGTGGAGTGTCGAGCAACAGACTCATACAGATGTTTTGGAACAGAGGATGCGAGAAAAATAACAGTGTGCCTATTAGGATGGAACCTCCATTGGCGAAAAGAATGGTCTTGTACTCTGTCTTTCCAAACAGCCTGTCTCCGATTCGGTACAGTCCGTTGTCTGTCACAAATAGAAAGAGGGCAAACAGGAAGAACCATGTGAGCGGGAAATAGATGAAGAAAAGGTCTACTTTGATGATGTGGGGCGTATGGGAAGCAGCAGATGGCTGGAATAAAAAACCGTAATTGCGCATCAACATGGAAAAGTTGACGAACAGACTTAGCAGGATAGAAATGATAAAGCCAAGCAAGAGATCGTTTCTTTTTGTTTGCATCATTGGGATAAAGTCTCTTATAAACAAAAATAAGGTGTCTTTTCCCACAAAGAAAAAGAAATCGACGAAACGGAAAAAAATCAGGTTGAAACGACCGGAATCTTGCGTGGATTATTCATGCATATAGCGTACACCTCTATTGTTTCCAGAATCCCGGCAGCAAAATTGTCAACACGGTGAATATTTCCAGACGGCCGACCATCATCAGGAATGAAAGAACCCATTTGGATAGATCGGGCACTGAAGAATAGTTCCCGACAGGCCCCAGATTGCCTAATCCTGGCCCTACATTTCCGATTGCCGAGATAGTGGCACCAACGGTTTCCTCGAAAGGTACGCCGTCGAGCATAAGTATGACGCAGCCGAAGAGTATCAGTGCGATGTAGGCAAATGCGAACGCCAATACCCGGTGGACGGTGTCGCCCGAGAGCGCATGCTTGTTCATGCGGACAGGGATAACTGCATTCGGATGAGTCTGCTTTTTGAATTCGTTCCGCAGGTTTTTGGCAAGTACGGCAAAACGGACCATTTTCACCCCCCCGCTGGTTGAACCAGCACAACCACAGACCGTCATCAATAACAAGGTTAATAACCAAAAGAATGGTTCCCATGAAATATAATCGACTGTCGCGAATCCGCAGGAGGATATGAGTGTACTGACTTGGAATAACGCCTGCCGGAAAGCTTCCTCAAAATTATGAATGAAACCATTATATAAAATCCATGCTGTTGTGATGGCCGTGATGATGATGACGAACCAGACGAACCAACGGGTCTCTTCGTCTTTAAACAGCTTTTTCGGTTTCCCATTCAGGAAATAGTATATAAGTGTAAAGTTAATGGAGCCGATGAGCATGAATAGGATAATGATATATTCGACATAAGCTGAATCCCAATAAGCAATACTGGTGTTTTTGGTTGAATATCCGCCGGTGGAGATGCAGGTAAGCGCATGGTTTATGGCATCGAACAGTTCCATAGGGCCGGCCCACAGCAGTCCGACGAGCAGAATGGTAAGAAACAGATAGATACCCCAAAGCCGTTTGGCTACTTGTGTAATGCGGGGACGGAAACGTTCGTGTGTGATACCGGTTGTTTCGGCATTGAACATCTGAGCGGCCCCGCCTCCGATGATTGGTAACAATGCGACGGAAAAGACCACTACACCGATGCCGCCCTGCCACTGCGTAAGGCTTCGCCAGAAGAGGATGCCATGTGGAAGTACTTCAATGTTTGTCAGGATGGTTGCGCCTGTCGTTGTGAAACCCGACATGGTTTCAAAATAGGCATCTGTTACATTATCGATATAGCCGCCTAAATAGTAAGGCAACAATCCAAAGAAGGAGAGGAGTGTCCACGTCAGCGCAACGATAAGCATTCCTTCTCGCCGGCCGGCTGTATATTCGTTGGCGTTGACGCCAATTAATGTAAACAAAACACCTGCCCCGAACAGGATTCCGCTCGATTGCAAAAGCGGATAAAAATCGTCACCCTTATAAAATAAAGCGACTGCTGTTGCAGCAAGCATGAAAAGGGTTTCGAGGATGAACATCATCCCCAACATTTTGATGATGAATCGAACGTTCAGCATATTTTAGTTGAAATAATCTTCTAGTTTACGCATGGCTGTGTCTAAACAAAAGACAACGACGCGATCATTGGCTTGTATGTGTGTATCTCCTTTGACCATCATCGGTTTACCGTCTCGTATCATGCCTCCCAATGTAAGGTCTTTCGGCAGATTCAAATCCTTGACTTGCTTGCGTGTGATTTTTGAATTTGGGCGAGCGACCAGTTCCGCCACGTCGGCGTTGGCAAATGTCAAGCATTTGACGTTTGAAACGTCTGCATCGAGCAGTAGTTGGTAGATATGGCTGGCCGCAATTAGTTTTTTGTTGATGACCGAACTGATATCCATGCTCTCAGCCAAAGGTATATAGTCGATGTTTTCAATCTTGGCAATGGTTTTGAACACGCCGGCCCGTTTGGCAGCAAGGCAAGCCAGAATATTGGTACTTGAATTTTCTGTCAGTGCAACAAAGACTTGCGCGTCTTGGATTCCTTCTTGCTGAAGCAACTCTGTGTCTCGTCCGTCTCCGTTGATAATCATTACGTTACTGGGGACAGACTCTGCGATGCGGTAACTTTTTTCTTTACACATTTCGATTACTTTGACATGGATGTTGTTCGGAAGGTATTGGCTGGTACGGATGGCAATACGGCTTCCGCCAATGATAATCACTTTTTTCACTTCCGGATTGCGTTTGCCGGAATGGAGCCGGACATCTTCGAGATGTTCCTTTGTGGTGGTGAAAAAGACGATATCTCCTGCTTCAATTCGATCTGCTCCTCGTGGAATAATGGTCTCGTTCTGACGCTTGATGGTGACGATATGGTAAAGTTTTTGTTCGTTCAGCAGTTCGAAAAGATGTTTGTTGACCATTTTGGAATTATCACGAATTTTGACTCCGGCCAAAATCAACGCACCGCCAAACAATTCCCAATATTGGCGGGTCCACGGGTGTTTGACTGCAGACACGATTTCGCGGGCAGCCAACATTTCCGGGTAAATCATGGAACTGATTCCCATCTTTTCGAACAATTCCTTATTTTTTGGTAACAGATATTCGTAGTTGTTGATTCGGCTCATGGTTTTGTGGGCCCCTAACTTTGTGGCAAGCAGACAGGCTGTGATGTTGGTTGTCTCTTCCGGCGTGACGCTGACAAATAGGTCTGCTTTTCGAATCCCCGCTTCTTCCAAATCTTGTATGGAGGTCGGGTTCCCGACCATCGGGAGGATTTCCAGACTTGAGTTAGTAAATTTCAAACGCTCCTCATTAGGGTCTATCAAGATGATATCTTGTTTCTCCTGCGATAACATTTTCGCCAGATGTGTTCCTACTTCGCCAGCTCCGGCAATAATTATTTTCATTGGATTACGTTGTGATTATGTTTTGAGTTTTGATATGATTTTTCGAATGGCGGCAGCGATACTCTTGGCATCCATACCGCATTGTTTATAAAGTTCGGCGATTGAGCCATGTTCGATAAAACGGTCCGGAACGCCGATTCGCCGTATCAGCGGCGTATAGTTGTGGTCTGCCATGAATTCCAGCACAGCACTGCCCAATCCACCTTCGACAACTCCATTCTCTACGGTAATGATTCGGCTGAATGTTTGTCCCACTTCGTGTAAGATTCCTTCGTCAATGGGTTTCAGATAAATCATGTCATAATGGGCGACTGATAACCCCTCTTGTTCGACCTCTTTGACGGCTTTGATTACCTCATTGCCGATAGGCCCGATAGAAAGCACTGCTGCATCGTTCCCTTCGTGTAATTTTTTCCCCTTGCCTATCGGTAAGATATGCATTTCATTTCGCCAATCACTCTTTTCCCCTTTCCCTTTCGGATAGCGAATGACGAACGGGCCGTTGTCTTTTTTGTATCCGGTGTACATCAGGTTACGCAAGTCCCATTCATTCAGAGGAGAAGAAATAATCAGGTTCGGAATCGGCCGCATGTAAGCGAAGTCGAATACGCCGTGATGTGTCGCCCCGTCTTCTCCCACTAATCCTGCCCGGTCGAGACATAGAACCATGTGCAGGTTTTGCAGCGCGACGTCGTGAATCAACATATCGTATGCCCGTTGCATAAAAGAGGAATAGATGTTACAGAACGGAATCATCCCTTCTTTTGCCAATCCCGCCGAAAAGGTCACGGCATGTCCTTCTGCGATGCCCACATCGAACGCCCGTTTGGGATACCGTTTCATGAGATAGGTCATCGAACAGCCTGTGGGCATGGCCGGCGTAATCCCGACGATTCGTTCATCTTGTTCAGCCAGTTCGACCAGCGTATGCCCGAAAATATCCTGATAAAGTTGCGGTTCGTTTAGCGTATGGACGACAATCCGCTCGCCGGTTTCTTTGTTGAACAGTCCCGGTGCATGCCATTCCGTTGCCGATTCTTCGGCAGGTTTGAACCCTTTCCCTTTTTTGGTTTTGATGTGTAGTAGTTTCGGACCTTCCATGTCTTTGATATCGTTCAAGACCTTGACCAAATAGCCGATGTCGTGCCCGTCAATCGGACCGAAGTAGCGAATGCTGAATCCTTCGAACAGATTGTGCTGCTGCGTAAGCAATGCCTTCAGACTGTTGTTGAAGCGGAGGATGTTTTCCCGTCGGTTGTTGTCGATGAGGTTGATTTTTCGCAATCCCCGATAGATATCGTAGCGCATCCTGTTATACGCTTGGCTGGTCGTGATATTGACCAGATATTGGCTCAATCCGCCGACTGGACAGTCGATAGACATATCGTTGTCATTGAGTATAATCAGCAGGTTGTTCGGATTGGCGGAAGCATTGTTCAAGCCTTCGAATGCCAACCCTCCGGTCATGGCTCCGTCGCCGATGACGGCAATCACATGCCGGTTTTTTTCACCTTTCAAGGCCGATGCGACAGACATTCCCATTGCTGCGGAGATGGAGTTGGAAGCATGTCCGGCAATAAATGCATCGTATGGACTTTCTGCCGGGTTTGGGAAACCGCTGACACCACCCAGTTTGCGCAGCGTATGAAACACTTTGCGGCGTCCGGTCAGAATCTTATGCCCGTAGGCTTGGTGGCCAACGTCCCACACGATTCGGTCGAAAGGTGTGTTGAAAACGTAATGGAGCGCGACCGTCAGTTCGACCGTGCCTAAACTGGCTCCCAAATGTCCGGGATTCTCTGAAAGGACATCGATGATATATTGACGCAACTCTGCACATACTTCTGCCAATTGCTCAGGGGACAATTTACGCAAGTCCGCCGGACTGTCAATCGTTTTCAGTATGTGTTCATCTTTGCTTTCTGTCATGTTTGGTGAAATTTTACGACAAAAATAAAGAATTAGCGGGAGATAAAATAGTTTTATCGGGTAATCTTTTTTACGGCCAACAGCAAATGCAGAAGTCATTTAAACTTATGTTAGATTCTTAAATGTGTGTGGAGCAAATATTAAGGAGATTTTATTCGTCTTGCCAAAATAGAAGTAGTGCAAACATTTCTGATTTTTGTTTTTCCCCGTTTGCACAAAAGCTGTCACTAACACGTGCAGGGTTAAGATTTTCTTTTCAAAGAACAGATGATTCGGAGGTCGTGTCCCTAAGCAGAGAGGGGGGGGACTGCTTAGGGAGCAGTTTGGGCGCTGCTTAATAAGGAAAGGGTATCGTTTGGGGGAGAAGAGGATAGGGAAGTACCTCTCTTTTCTTTGGAAAAGCAGGGTGTAAAAAATAATACCCGGAGGGAAAGAAGCAACAGGCGGAGGCTAAATGAATGTAGGACGGATGTAAATTTTTGTGTGACTTTCCCATAAGTCGAGGTTTTTGTGTACATTTGCACAGATTTTAAACACAAACGTAAATAATACATACAACTATGGTAAGTTACAAGGATTTAGGTTTGGTGAACACCCGAGAGATGTTTGCTAAGGCCATTAAGGGCGGATATGCGATTCCGGCTTTCAACTTCAATAACATGGAGCAGTTGCAGGCAATTGTCAAGGCTTCTGTTGAAACCAAGTCTCCGGTGATTCTGCAAGTTTCTAAGGGTGCACGTAATTATGCCAATCAGACGTTGCTGCGTTATATGGCAGAAGGTGCTGTTGAATATGCAAAAGAATTGGGTTGCGAAAAACCGCAAATCGTGCTTCATTTGGATCACGGCGACAGCTTCGAACTGTGTAAGTCTTGCGTAGACATGGGCTTCTCTTCTGTCATGATCGACGGGTCGCATCTGCCGTATGAGGAGAATGTGGCTGTCACGAAGAAGGTAGTAGAATATGCACATCAATATGATGTGACGGTTGAAGGCGAACTGGGTGTGTTGGCCGGCGTAGAAGACGAGGTTTCGGCTGAACATCACACTTACACGAATCCGGAAGAGGTAATCGACTTCTCTACACGTACGGGTTGCGATTCGTTGGCTATCTCAATCGGAACGTCTCACGGCGCTTACAAGTTCAAACCGGAACAGTGCCACGTGGATCCGGCTACGGGTCGTCTGGTGCCTCCTCCTTTGGCATTCGACGTATTGGATGCTGTGATGGAAAAATTGCCGGGCTTCCCAATCGTATTGCACGGTTCTTCTTCTGTTCCGCAGGAATATGTAGACATGATCAACCAATATGGAGGAAAGCTGGAAGCTGCTATCGGTATTCCGGAAGAAGAGTTGCGCAAGGCTGCTAAATCGGCTGTCTGCAAAATCAACATCGACTCTGATTCTCGTTTGGCGATGACGGCTGCCGTACGGAAAGTATTTGCAGAGAAACCGGCTGAATTCGACCCACGCAAATATCTGGGTCCGGCTCGCGAAGAGATGGAGAAACTCTACAAGCACAAAATCTTGAATGTGCTCGGTTCTAACGACAAACTTTAATAATTATAAGGTAAAGAAAAGCGGCTTTAGGGCCGCTTTTTTTGTGCCTTTTTTGCAGAAAAACCGTATCGGGAGGGAATAAAATATTTGTATCTTCGTGCGAAATTTACATTTGATAACGCAAATACACCACAAATCATACTTTTTCCCGCCTAAATACAAATCCGTACTCGTATTTCCTGAATTCCGCGACTTATTTGTAATGCGGATACTCGTATATCATGATATTTTGTTAGCTTTGCAAACCAATAGCAAAAAAGAAAGAACAATGGATGTTGCCATTATCAAATATAATGCGGGGAATATTTATTCAGTTTCTTATGCATTGAAAAGGTTAGGTGTGGATGCGCTTATCACTGCCGATCCGGAACAGTTGCAAAAAGCGGATAAGGTGATATTTCCCGGAGTTGGTGAAGCCCGGACAACGATGGATTATTTGCGTGAGCATCAGCTGGATGTTCTTATCAAGGATTTGAAGCAGCCGGTTTTGGGCATTTGTCTGGGTATGCAGTTGATGTGTCGCCATTCGGAAGAGGGCGATGCGGATTGTCTGGACCTCTTTGATGTGGATGTCAAACGTTTTATCCCGCAAGCACATGTCGATAAAATACCGCACATGGGATGGAACACGATAAAGGAGTTGCGTAGTGGCCTGTTCGACGAGCGGCAGGAGAACCAGTTTGTCTACTTTGTTCACAGTTACTATGTGCCGGTTAATCCGTACACGGCTGCAAAAACGGAATATATTCTTCCTTTCAGTGCCGCTTTGCATAAAGATAATTTTTATGCAACGCAGTTTCATCCGGAGAAAAGTGGTGGAGTGGGTGAATCCATATTGAGAAACTTCTTAAAATTGTGACAACGAGAGATGATAGAGCTGATTCCTGCTATAGACCTGATTGACGGGAAATGTGTCCGTCTGACTCAGGGCGATTATGAAACGAAGAAGGTTTACAACGAAGACCCTTTGGAAGTTGCCAAAGCGTTTGAAGATTATGGCATCCGGCGTTTGCATGTCGTCGATTTGGATGGCGCCCGGCAAGGGTGTATCGTAAATTATCGCACGTTGGAACGTCTGGCTACTCATACGTCATTGGTCATTGATTTCGGAGGCGGCCTGAAGGCGGAAGGAGACGTCGAGATTGCTTTCGAAAGCGGTGCGCAGATGGTTACGGGGGGCAGTATTGCGGTTCGCAAACCGGATGTATTTCTTTCGTGGATACAGAAATTCGGGGCGGAACGGATTATTCTGGGTGCGGATGCAAAAGATAAGAAGATTGCCATCAGTGGTTGGGAAGAGACAACCGACAAGGAGCTGGTCTCATTCATACAATCCTATTACAAGCAGGGAATCACGAAGACGATTTGCACGGATATCGGCCGGGACGGTATGTTGCAGGGGCCAGCGATTGATTTGTATAAAGAAATCAAGGAACAAATTCCGACGCTTTACCTGATTGCCAGCGGGGGAGTCAGTTCCTTGCAAGATATAGAAAATTTGGCGGAAGCGGGTGTGCCTGCCGTCATCTTCGGGAAAGCCATTTACGAAGGACGGATACAACTGAAAGATTTAGCCCGTTTTGCCTGATAAAACGATTGCGTATGCTTGCCAAAAGAATCATACCCTGTTTGGATATCAAAGAGGGAAAGACGGTCAAAGGAATTAACTTTGTCAACTTCCGCGACGCCGGAGATCCGGTCGAATTGGGCGCACAGTACAGCCGAGCGGGGGCAGACGAGTTGGTTTACTTGGATATAACGGCTTCGCACGAAGGGCGCAAGACCTTTACGGAGCTGGTGAAAAAGGTTGCGGCTCATATTAATATCCCTTTTACCGTCGGTGGGGGAATTCATGAGTTGCAGGATGTCGACCGGCTGCTGAGCGCGGGGGCCGATAAAGTTTCTGTGAATTCAGCTGCATTGCGGAATCCTGCCTTGATAGAGTCGATAGCGACGAATTTCGGGAGTCAGGTTTGTGTTGTGGCGATTGATGCCAATTTTGAACAGGGTGAATGGGTTTGCTATTTGAACGGAGGACGTATTCCGACCGGACGGCATCTTTTTGAGTGGGCGGCTGAGGCCGAGTTGCGTGGTGCGGGCGAGATTCTGTTCACCAGCATGACGCACGACGGTGTGAAAGATGGCTATGCCAACGAAGCGCTGGCGATGCTGGCGGCACGGTTGCATATCCCTGTGATTGCGTCAGGAGGGGCTGGCAAGCAGGAGCATTTCCGCGACGCTTTCGCTGTTGGCAAGGCGGACGCGGCGTTGGCGGCGAGTGTCTTCCACTTCGGGGAAATCGGCATCGGCGACCTCAAACGCTATTTGCGCGAAGCGGGTATAACGGTGCGCCTTTGAACCTGCGTGCCGGCGGGGGAACGGATTTACACAAAGTGTATCCGGAGCTACATCAGTGTTTTTTGCGAAGGTACTGCCGGTGGCTGCGAAAGAGGTTTGCGAAGAGAGAATACATATAGAATAAGAAGAAAAGAAAAAAGATGGAATTGGATTTTGAAAAGATGGGCGGTTTGGTTCCCGCCATTATTCAAGACATCAATACGGGCAAAGTATTAATGTTGGGCTTCATGAACGAAGAAGCGTATGAAAAAACGAAGAAAACCGGCAAGGTGACGTTCTTTAGCCGGACGAAAAACCGTCTTTGGATGAAGGGCGAGACGAGCGGAAACACGCTTCAAGTGGTCAGCATCGCGGCGGATTGCGACAATGACACGTTACTGATTAAAGCGGTTCCGGCCGGTCCGGTTTGCCATACCGGTGCCGACACTTGTTTCAATGAGCGGAATGAAGAGCCCGTGATGTTCCTAAAGTATCTGCAGAACTTCATCGAGCGCCGCCGTCAGGAGATGCCCGAAGGCTCGTACACGACAACGCTTTTCCAGAAAGGTGTCAACCGCATGGCGCAAAAGGTGGGCGAAGAGGCTGTCGAGACTGTCATCGAAGCAACCAATGGGACTGACGACCGTTTTGTGTATGAGGCGGCTGACATGATTTACCACCTGATTGTCTTGCTGACAAGTAAAGGTTTGAGCATCGAAGATTTGGCGTGCGAATTGGAAAGCCGTCATAAAGGATAACGATTAGGCGAAGGTGAGATGGAAACAACAACCCTGCTTCAGTTAGACAAGATAGAGATTTGCCGGGAGGAAAATGTCATCCTGCGTGATGCCTCTTTTGTGCTTCACAACGGCGAGTTTGTATATGTAATCGGAAAAGTGGGTTCGGGAAAGAGCAGCCTGTTGAAGTCTTTGTATTGCGAGATTCCGATTAAACAGGGGAATGCTACTCTTTTAAATTACAACCTCCGCAAAATCAAACGGCGCGAAATTCCCTATTTGCGTCGGAAATTAGGGATTGTCTTTCAGGATTTTCAGCTTTTGACGGATCGATCCGTGTATGAGAATTTAGAGTTTGTCTTGAAAGCAACCGGTTGGAAACGGAAGAAAGAGATCCGAGAGCGCATCGAGGAGGTGTTGTCACAGGTTGAGATGCCGGACAAGGGCTACAAAATGCCTCATGAATTGTCAGGCGGCGAGCAACAGCGTGTGGTGATTGCCCGTGCCCTGCTGAACAGGCCGGCTTTGATTCTGGCCGATGAGCCGACGGGCAATCTGGATCCGGAAACAAGCGGGCAAATCGTACAGTTACTTCATGGTATTTGCCGGGAGGGGACAGCCGTCGTCATGACAACGCACAATTATATGCTGGTGCATAACTATCCGGCGCGCATCGTAAAATGTGAGAATGCCTGTTTGAGTGATGTCGGGGAATAAATTTTTGCGTAACTTTGCACACGTATTTCATGTGAAGAGAAACAACATATTAATAAGAAATAGAAAATGAAAGTTTTAAAGTTTGGCGGTACTTCTGTGGGGTCTGCACAGAGGATGAAGGATGTAGCAAAACTGATTCAAGGAGAACGTAACATTATCGTATTGTCTGCCATGTCCAGAACGACGAACTCATTAGTCGAGATATCGGATTATTTGTATAAGAAAAACCCGGACGGGGCGAACGAGATCATCAACAAATTGGCTCGGAAGTATTACGGGCATGTTGAGGAGCTTTATAGTACGGAAGTGTATAAGCAGAAAGCCAAAGAACTGATCAAACATCATTTTGACCATATCCGCACGTTCACCAAAGACCTGTTCACGCTGTTTGAAGAGAAGGTCGTCTTGGCACAGGGCGAATTGATCTCTTCCGGGATGATGAACCTTTACCTGAATGAATGCGGAATCAACTCCGTGTTGATTCCGGCTCTGGATTATATGCGGACAGACAAGAACGCGGAACCGGATCCCGTCTATATCAAGGAGAAGCTGCTTAAACTGTTGGAGCAATATCCAGAGGCAGACCTCTTTGTGACGCAAGGGTACATCTGCCGGAATGCATACGGAGAGATTGACAACTTGCAGCGGGGAGGAAGCGATTACAGTGCCTCTTTGATCGGTGCGGCAATCGGTGCTGAGGAGATTCAGATTTGGACGGATATCGACGGAATGCATAATAATGATCCTCGCTATGTGAAGAGAACGACGCCTGTGCGTCATCTGCATTTTGAAGAGGCGGCTGAATTGGCTTATTTTGGCGCAAAAATATTGCATCCGACTTGCATCCTTCCGGCCAAACTGAATAACATCCCGGTCCGCCTGCTTAACACGATGCAGCCTGATGCTCCGGGCACATTAATCTCCAATGAAACGGAGAGGGGAAAGATCAAGGCCGTTGCGGCTAAAGACAATATTACGGCAATCAAGATTAAAAGTGGTCGTATGTTGCTTGCTACAGGATTCTTGCGTAAAGTATTTGAGATATTTGAGAATTATCAGACACCGATTGATATGGTGACGACTTCTGAAGTGGGGGTTTCTGTGACGATAGACAACCGTAAACATTTGGAAGAAATTGTGGATGATTTGAAGAAATACGGGACTGTAACTGTGGATGAGAACATGGTGATTGTGTGTGTGGTTGGTGATTTGGAGTGGGATAATGTAGGTTTTGAGGCTTGTATTGTCCAAGCACTTAAGGATGTGCCGGTACGCATGATTTCTTATGGAGGTAGTAATTATAATGTTTCACTCTTGGTTAAAGTCTCCGATAAGCAGCGCGCGTTACAGGCTTTGAGCGATCATTTGTTTAATAACAAGAAGTAAATGAATCAGAAAGGAACATCTTTATTACTCACGAGGATGTCCCTTTTTTTGTTTCCAATAGGGTATAAAAAAGAAAGGTGACCTTCGCAGGGGACCTTTCTTCAACCAAAACCTTAACTATGAAAAAATTTACGTGTCACAAATATCGGTATTTATTTTCAATTACCAAGCAAATTTCAAATAAAAAGTATGCTGAAAGGAACATTGCCAATAGAAAAATTCAAGGCGCTGGAGACGCCTTTCTATTATTATGATATTGAACTTTTGAAGCAGACACTTGAAACTGTGAAGCAAGAGTCTGGAAAATACGGTTATCATGTCCATTATGCCGTTAAGGCAAATGCGAATCCTCGATTGCTGTCTATCATAGCAGGATATGGTTTAGGTGCGGATTGCGTGAGTGGCGGAGAAATCCAAGCGGCTTTGCATGCAGGCTTCCCTGCCTCTAAGATTGTGTATGCAGGAGTAGGAAAAGCCGATTGGGAGATTAATCTGGGGTTGGATCATGATATTTTTTGTTTTAATGTTGAGTCTGCCGCAGAATTAGAGGTTGTGGACGGATTAGCAGCGTCAAAGGGCAAAGTCGCATCAATCGCCTTGCGTATTAATCCGGAAATAGATGCACATACGCACGCCAAAATCACGACAGGAATGAAAGAAAACAAGTTTGGTATTAACCTGAGTCAACTGGGGCAAGTGTTAGAAAGGCTGGGACAGTTGTCGCATGTGAAGTTGATAGGCATTCATTGCCATATCGGTTCTCAAATAACCGACATGGCTGCTTTTCGGGCTTTGGCTATACGTGTTAACGAAATACAGGAAGAGTTGGAAACACGCGGAATACATGTTGAAAACCTGAATTTTGGAGGAGGATTGGGAATAGACTATTACCATCCGAACCATTTGCCGATACCGGCTTTTGATAACTATTTTGCTGTGTTTAACCAGTTGCTTCAGCTCCGTCAGGGGCAACAGGTACATTTTGAGCCGGGACGTTCGATTGTCGCCCAATGCGGTTCGCTTATCTCCCAAGTGCTTTATGTGAAGATTGGCGAAACAAAGAAATTCTGTATTTTGGATGCAGGTTTTACAGAGTTGATTCGTCCGGCCATGTATGACGCTTATCATCGCATCGAGAATATAACAAGTGATGAAGATGTGGAAGTATATGATGTCGTTGGCCCTATTTGCGAGTCATCCGATGTTTTTGGGAAACATATCGAATTGAATCGTGCCCATAGAGGAGATTTGATTGCTCTGCGTTCTGCTGGAGCTTATGGAGAAGTGATGGCTTCGCAGTATAATTGCCGCAAGTTGCCCAAAGCCTATTATTCAGACCAATTGTAAAAGGATTGCATAAGATACATTTGATTTTTGTTTTATCCGTGAAAGAGCAAGGCTCCGTCTTGTAGCTGGAACCGCTCGTCGTTGTCGAGTAGGAAACGGACAACGGCTATGCTTGTTTCGGCGGGATAAGGCAAACGTAATGTCAGCTCCCGGATAGGAGACGGAGAGGCGGGGAGTAATTCGTTTTCTAATCGGGTACGGATTTCATTGAATATATGATTGGTTAAACCGGATGGATGTTTAGAGCGACAGATGTCGCAGCAACCGCACGTCGGCGTCTCTTTCTCTCCGAAATAATTCAATAGCAGTTGACTACGGCAGATATGCCGGCTGGAGATATAATCGATTACTCTTTGTGTCCGTCGTTGTGCTCTTTCGTATCGTTCTTCGTAAACGGCAGGCGGAATCCAAAGAACCCGCCGATTGACCCGATTGGTTAAGAATGTGATTTGCGGACGGATTTTGTATGCACCTTTCTCTTCCTCTTGGTAAATCAGATATCCGGAAAGCACCAACAGTTTCAAGGCATAGTGAACCTGTCTTGGAGAAAAAGAATATGCCTCACAAAACGCTTCTAATTGAAAATCCCACGTCTGCCCTTCCCCGCTTCCTTCCGCGATATGATAATAGTCGCCAAGCGCTTCGTACACAAGTTTGAGCTGTTTTTTGTCGGGGAATGCTTCATGAAGTTGTTTCCGTAGTTGATGACTTTCTGTTTTTGAGCAGAGTGCAATTGCATAAGCTTTTTCTCCATCCCGGCCGGCCCTTCCGGCTTCTTGAAAATATTCTTCCAAAGAATTGGGCATATCGAGATGAACGACCAGGCGGACATCCGGTTTGTCGATACCCATCCCGAAAGCATTGGTTGCAACCATTACCCGGCAAGCTCCCGTTTTCCAGCGGGATTGCCGGGCGATTTTTTCTTCCCGTTTCAGCCCGGCGTGAAAACTTTCCGCGACGATGTCGTTTCGCTGTAAGAAAAGAGCTGTTTCTTGGGTTTGCTCTCGGTTGCGCGTGTAGACAATGGCTGTTCCGGGTATTCTGTTTAATAAATGCAGCAAGGAACCACGTTTGTTTTCGGTCGGCTGAATGGTATAAGCCAAATTGGGACGGAAAAAACTATGTTGCAGCACGTTCTTCTTTCGGAACAGCAACCGGTTTTGAATATCGTCCGCAACGTCGGGAGTCGCTGTAGCTGTTAACGCCAAGACGGGGACATCCGGAAACCGTTGGCGCAAACTGGCTATCCGCAGATAAGCCGGCCGGAAGTCATATCCCCATTGCGAGATGCAGTGGCTTTCGTCGACAACGAGCAGGCAAACGTGCACAGCTTGCAGTTTTTCCAGAAACAAGGTGTTTTCGAGCCGTTCTGGCGAAAGGTACAAGAACTTATACTTCCGGGCGATGCACTTGTTTAACTCGCTGACAATCTCTTCCCGGCTCAATTCCGAGTGGACGGCCGTTGCCGCGATTCCGATCTGTTTTAACCGCTCCACCTGATCGCGCATCAGCGCAATCAGCGGTGTGACGACCAAACAAATCCCTGACATCGCCATTGCCGGCACTTGGAACGTAATGGATTTGCCTCCTCCCGTAGGCATTAATCCCAGCGTATCTTTCCCATCGCAGACAGATTGGATAATCGCTGCCTGCAATGGGCGGAACGCCGTAAATCCCCAATATCGTTTCAGTATGTTAAGGTAAAGGTCCACTTGTTTGCTTAGGGATTACTTTCTTTGATATCTTTTATCATCAGTTGCAACGACGTATTTCCGTTGTATGTGTTTTCTTCAATCGTGTAACAGATGTCGAACGGCTTCATCTCCTTGATGTGGTTGATGTGCTGGTGCATACCGAATGCGATGCCGTGAATCGGTGTGTTAGAACGATCGTCTATCAATTCCAGCTTGATATGGTCTTGGTCTTTGCCTACCAGTTTGCTTGTTCCGTAATCCCTGACACCGAACGTGCAGAAAACGGGCTTCTCGTTTTCCGGACCGAACGGGTTCATCCGTTTCAATTCGTTCATGAATTGAGGAGTGATGTCGTGCAAGTCCAAAACGGCGTCGATATCGATTTGCGGAATCATCTGTTCCGGAATGATTTCTTCTGCCGCCAGTTTTTGAAGGCGTTCTGTAAATGCGGGCAAGTTCTCTTTTTTGAGAGATAGTCCTGCCGCGTATGTATGTCCGCCGAAATTTTCCAACAGGTCACGACACCCCTCGATTGCCTTGTAGATGTCAAACCCCGTGACCGAACGTGCTGAGCCGGTAATTAATTCGGAAGATTTGGTCAATACGACGGCCGGGCGGTAATATTTTTCTGTCAGCCGGGAGGCGACAATCCCGATTACGCCTTTGTGCCATTCCGGGTTGTAGACGACGATGGCTTTCCGGTCAGCCATGTTTATGGATTGGTGAATCAGCGCGTTGGCCTCGTCTGTGATTTTCTTGTCCAGTTCGCGCCGTTCCTCGTTGTACTGGTTAATATTGGCACTCTTCTCGCGTGCTGTTTCGCTATCTTTGGCCAATAACAACTCGACAGCCTCTTTCCCGTTCATCATGCGGCCGGAAGCATTCAGGCGCGGACCGATTTTGAACACAATGTCGCTGATGGTGATTTCTTTCCCTGTCAGTCCGCAGATGTCGATGATGCCTTTCAGTCCGAGACTTGGATTCGTGTTAAGTTGTTTCAGCCCGTAGTAAGCCAAGATGCGGTTTTCGCCTGTGATGGGCACGATGTCGGAGGCGATGCTGACGGCCGTCAGTTCCAGCAACCGTTCGAGGTTGGCAACGGGGAAGTTGTTGCTGTGGGCAAACGCCTGCATGAACTTGAACCCCACGCCGCAACCCGACAGGTGCTCATACGGATAAATCGAATCTGCCCGTTTGGCGTCTAACACGGCGATGGCATCCGGCAACACATCGTCCGGCATGTGGTGGTCGCAAATGATGAAATCGATTCCCAGCCGTTTGGCATATTCGATTTTGTCGACCGCCTTGATGCCGCAATCCAATGAGATAACGAGCGTGATGCCGTTTGCTTTGGCATAATCAATCCCTTTGTACGAAATCCCATATCCCTCGTCGTAACGGTCTGGAATGTAATAATCCAATGCCGACGAATAGGGCCGCAAATACTTATAAACCAATGCGACAGCCGTTGTGCCGTCTACATCGTAGTCCCCATAAATCAAAATTTTTTCTTTATTCCCCAGCGCTCTGTTCAGCCGTTTGACCGCTTTCTCCATGTCTGGCATCAGAAACGGATCGTGCAGGTCTTCCAAGCGGGGTTTAAAGAATTTCTTTACCGCTTCAACAGTGGAAAGCCCTCGTTGGACGAGCAAAAGGCACACCATCGGGTTTAGCCCCAGTTCGGTTGCCAGCAGGTCTCTTTTATGTAACTCTTCTTCTGTTGGGGTTTGTAAGTTCCATTTATTGATCATTATATATTGTTTTTCTTTTTTTCTTGCATGATATGAGCCAACCTTGTGCGATGGAAATCATCGTTTGCCGGTAAACGGCGCGGGGGCGCACGTGACAAAAAAGGCCGCCAACATATTTCAAACTGTAAAGTTAGGCAATATTGGCGGATATTTATTTGATACGCCCCTTTTTTATATTTTGTTTGTGATTGTCCCTCTGTTGCCATACCGGCTGGAAGCGGGACGGCGGCTATATTTTTTTTCTCGGTGGCGAAAAAAAACGGGCCGGCAGCTATTTTTTCTTCCACAGGCATGAAACGGGAAGTGCACTCACATGAAGTTCTTCTCCCACTGGCGTGAAAAATTCAAGAAGATTTCTTCCGATTTTAATCCGTAGTCGGCGGATGATTTGTACATTTGTGTGATATTTTTAGGAAATGATGACAGAAGACATACAGAGAGCTTGTGAAGTGATGCGGGCAGGCGGGATAATCCTTTATCCGACAGATACGATTTGGGGCATTGGTTGCGACGCGACAAATGAAGAGGCCGTGCAGAGAGTATATGCATTGAAACAACGGGTAGACAACAAGGCGATGTTGGTGCTGATTGATAGCAGTGCGAAGTTAGACCGGTATGCGTCCGACATTCCGGATGTGGCGTGGGATTTGGTCGAGGTAGCTGATACGCCTCTGACGGTCATTTATTCGCACGGGAAGAATCTGGCCGCTAATTTGCTGGGTGAAGACGGGAGCATCGGGATACGGATTACGCAGGAAGAGTTCTCGCGCCGGTTGTGCGAGGCCTTTCGCAAACCGTTGGTCTCCACTTCGGCCAATATCAGCGGGGAGCCATCGCCGGCTAATTTTGCCGAGATTTCCGGTGTAATCAAAGAGGGAGTGGATTATGTTGTCAAATATCGGCAAGAAGACCGTAGCAAGGCGGCTCCTTCACATATCATCAAGCTGGGCGACGGGGGAGAGGTACAAATAATCCGGTAGTATGAAGAAGAACAGACAGGTTGCCAAATATATCTTTTCTGATTTCCTTTCGGCTTTTTGTGCATGGTTCCTTTTCAACGTGTTGCGTTACGAGGAATTTGCCATAAACGAGGGGGCGAGCAGTCTGATATCATATCTGCAATATCCGCGAGTGGTGACCGGGCAGCTGTTAATCCCTTTTTTCTGGCTGATTCTGTATTATTTTTCCGGCTATTATAACCGTCCTTTCGGGAAATCGCGTTTGGCAGAGTTGTTTTCGACGTTCATTACCGTCCTGTTAGGGACGCTCATTGTCTTCTTTACGCTGGTGCTCGACGATATTCCCCGTTCGTTTCAGGTGTATTATGAGCTGTTTTTCGGACTGTTTGCCATCCAGTTTTTTTCTACCTATGTCCCGCGCCTGTTGATTACGCAGGACAGCATCCGCAAAGTCCGGAGGCGGGAATTGGCCTTGAATGCGCTGGTTATTGGCGTGGGGGAGAAGGCGCTCCGGATTGCGCGCGATTTGCTCCGGATGGGATATGACATACAGGGGTTTGTCGCAGAAGACAAAAAGGCGGAGCTGAAGGTTGCTCCTGCGTATATGCTGGGGACGGTGGCAGAGCTGCCTGCCATCATGGCGGCTCGGGAGGTCGACGAGTTTGTGCTGGCCGTAGAGACGAAAGATGACAAGGTCTTGTTGGGCATTCTTTATTCGCTCTATCGTTATAAACTGCCGATTAAGGTGTTGGCAGAACGTTTCAACCGGTTGTCGAAAATACAGATTCGGACGATACGGGGTATTCCGCTGGTCGATGTGACCGACAACAACTTCTCGTCGGCCGAACAGAATATCAAGTTTTTTTTAGACAAGCTCTGTTCGTTGGTCATGTTGCTCTTGCTGACGCCGTTGTTTGTTTATTTGGCTTGGCGGGTGAAACGCGATTCTGCGGGACCGGTCTTTTTCCGGCAGGAGCGTATCGGCTATTTGGGGCGTCCTTTCGTTATGTATAAGTTCCGGACGATGTATGTGGATGCGGAAGAAGAGGGGCCGCTGCTGGCTTCGGAAGACGATTCGCGTATCACGCCTTTCGGCCGTGTCATGCGGAAGTATCGGCTGGACGAGCTGCCGCAGTTTTGGAATGTGTTGAAGGGAGACATGTCGTTGGTCGGGCCACGCCCGGAACGGAAGTATTTTATAGACCAGATAGTGAAGGTCGCGCCTTATTTTTACCTGTTGCATAATGTCCGTCCGGGAATCACTTCGCTCGGGATGGTCAAGTATGGCTATGCGGCGAGTGTCCCGCAGATGGTCGAACGGATGGAATATGATATCTTGTATTACGAGAACATGTCGTTGATGTT
>CAYXIX010000007.1:0-29663 GCA_964465405.1 uncultured Parabacteroides sp.
AACTACAACCAAACCCCCTGCTGGTCAACTTGTATTTGTTCGAAGGCTTACAGATGTTTGCCGCCAGCTTCTTTCAGATTCCACCTCGCGATGGACACCCTTGCTATTGGCTGTATGATTCCCGCTATTAGGGCTCATTGGGGACTTGCACCCGTTAGCTGATACTCATGCCGAGCATACCAAAAACAAAGCGACGGGAATTTGCCCCGTCGCTTATATATATGGCTACATTTCACACAATATATCATGCGAATGTACATTCTAGTATGGGAGATATTAATCCCCATCAGATATGTCTTTTACGATATCGGGTATATCGCTTATTCCTATAGGGTCTAGAATGACAGTTTTATGCAAACTGTCTACAGCCTTGTCTAACTCACGGTTTGCTGCATCTGCATCATCCGTTAGCATCTTGTATCCACCTTTAATGCCGTGGTAAATTGCTCCAAATAATCCCATGTCTTTTGTTATTAGAGGTTGTTAAAATTGATAATAGCGACGTTGTTGTGTAAGAATCTCATTTAGATTCTTCTGGCGAAATGCCATAAACTCATTTATAAGATTCTGTATGGTTAGAGGGATGCCTCGTCGATGCATCTCGGGTGCCACATATTTGCCATGACGAATAAATAAGGCCCTAAGTGTCCCTTCTGGATGACTTTGGCTTCCACTAGTAAGCAACAGGCCTAAGGTGACTCTTTCTATTGCTTGCATATTCCATAATCCTGCACGACAACCCATAAAGAAGTCTGGACAGAGTTCCGATTCCCATTGGCCATTTGCCACACCAGGAAAGGTGGTGGCTTGTAATACGCGGTGACCGCATTCATGAGTCATTACCAATGAGAATGCATCCTTACTATCTACTTTCATTTCAATGAGCTGTTGCATGTTGTAGCAAAGCACATCGTCATAGTAACTCCCTCGATCCCAGTTCATGAACATTGTACTTCCTTCTTTCACATTAGTGAGGTCTCGTATCATCCTTGGCATAGGAATATTAAAAAAATCGCAAGCAGATTTAATGCTTTCATAAATTTCCTGTTGGGTCAAACCAAATTGGCCGAACCGTTGCTGACTTCGTTTAAGGAAGTCATCCATTGATGTTCTGTTGAAGAACTTATATACGGGGTTATCAAAGAAGTCCATATCCTTTGTATTGTTTTATATATACATAGAGTTGGTGATATCGCTATTTATATCTGCAACATATTATAATAGATATTGCCCACAATCTTAGTTACTTAACCATAACAAAATGATACATGAAAGCGAAATTTTTATCTTTGTTAGCCCTTGCTAGTATATCGGCCATTACGCTTAGTTCGTGTAATAATCCGTCTAAGGTAAAAACTGTTATAGAGAAAGGGGTAAAATCGTATAAAGCTGCAAGCAAAACAGATGCTGTACGTTATTTAAAAGCCAAGCACAGAATGGAGATGACCAACGATATCTACAACGGCTACATTGCACCATTACCTTGTTCGACGTGTAATGGATATGGTGTCGTATATCAAATAGACGCTTATGGAAATGCCATCACGGATTATTACGGCAATATCCTATATTCCTATTGCCCTCATTGCAATGGCACAGGCAGACAATAACTACCTGACACCTGATATTTGTAAGCATACTACAAACGAGTGATAGCCTTTTATACAACAATAGTCCACCAGCCAGGTCGCTATTGTTGTATATAATGGTTAGCGCAACATGTAGTTCGTTGTATGCTTGCATATATCTTAATTGTTTTGACTAACGAGGCCAACAACAACGATAAGTTCTATGTTATCGCATTCCAAGTCTTCGTTTGTTGATAATCCCCAAACTAAATCAAAATCCCCAGATGCTGTTTCTAATACATCCCGGACTTTTGATACGAGCTCAATCATAAAGTTACTTTCTTTAGCTAATCTAATGGCAAACAGCAATTTCTTTATTGTTTTATCTTTATTGCTGTCTTTTAAGGTAGAAATGGCCACAGAAAGCAAATTTCCGATTGCTTCGTCCTTGCCAGATAGTTTAATTGCATCCAAAGTATCAACGCCGGTTTTTAAATTATCTATGTCTGTCTTGTCAAGATTGACAAAGCCACTAGTATTTAATATATCACTCAATAGAGTGTTTATGTCCTCCTGTTTCATTTCTCTTGTTGTTTTTATCTCGTTTATACTCATTGTACCCATCGGCCGATTTCTTTAGCCAATGTATATGTGCCATACGCAATCATTCCTGATGTTATTGTCAGTACCATATTGTTGTTGTTTAACCCAAATCGGTCATTAAAGGTCGTTTTTGTAGCCTCACTTGTAATGTGCTGTTATACATCGGTTTACAGAAGCGTTTTCCTAATGACCACCATTAGAAAACTTAATTCGCAATGTGTTTGTTTACAGCAATTTACAAGCAAGACCACGAAATAGGGTGTTCTAACAACCGATCTGGGTTTAAGGGTTAATCATCATCATCATCGTCTGTGTGCGCTTTGTCTATGAGCTCGCCTGCACACATTTGAGCCGTGGTAGTCACCGCATTTATTACAGTTTTCTTTGCTCCGCTGATTATCATTTCACCGTCACCTGTTGCCAAACCAATGACAATCTTTCCTACGCCTTTGCCTAATCCTAAAAGTCCCATAATAATTCTGTTTTGAAATTTGTCCTACTTTTATTATGCCATAAATAATAACAAGTTGCCTCGTTGTCATTTGCTTATACAATCCGCATACACCTTAAAACATTGCTGTATACAGATTTCAATACTAATGCTCAACGGTAAACAACTATTCTATTTCCCATCTTTGGACTGATTAACTTTATCGTCAATCCACTTTGCAGCTTCGCTGGCAGCTTTAAAAGCTTTTCCACTAAGGACATAATAACCTCCTAATATGACCAAAACTGTTCCCATAATCTTCTTGATTAAAATTATTACTATAAAGATTCAAAAAACTCACCTGCAGTTTCCAGAAAATCACCAGCGTTTTCAGTGATGCAATCCCATCCTTCACTGATGTTTTCTTTCACGTCACTAAAGAAATCTTCAATGTCATCTTTGTGATCGTTCCACATCTCGCTCATTTTGTCTTGTGCATTATCTATGCGATGCTTAATCCAAAATGGGCTATTGGAAAATTGGTCCAACTCGGATACTATGCTTCCAAAATCGCCAATACCGAGTTTCTCAAGACCTTTAAGCCCCGCCTTAATAGCGCCAGGACCAATGAAATCTAAAGGATTGTCTAAAGGGTTGATCGCCATAATTATTACTTTTAAGTGGTTGTATTATATAAATTGAGCCGAAGCGGTTGCTTAACTTTTAATCCTTTAAGAACTTATAGATTTTCTCTCCGGCCCATGCTATCCCAACACCTGCTGCAGCACCTACTGCAGCAGCTGCGACAAACGGTGCTGCAACAGCAATCGCACCACCAACTGCTGAACCCACTGCAGTAGCCCCAGAAGCGACAGCACTTATGCCTGATGCAATAGTTGAGCCTGCAGAAGTAACAGTGGCTCCAACTCCGCCTAAACCAACAGCGGAAGCAACATTTCCTATGCCCGACGCTGTCGAATTGATGGAATTAGACAAGGCACTTACAGCATTGTTGCTGGCATTAGTTATCGATCCGCCTATAGAACCCGCACCCATTGCGGATAAGGCTGCGCCCGAACTGGCTCCTATTGTAGCACCTGCTGCCCCTGTAATTGCGTTGTAGCCTAAACTACCTGGTTTTGGAGGTCTCATAAATTGATGTTTTAAAGAGTTATACTTCTTGTTGTTTCGTATTGTAAAGATACAAGTGTTGAAATGGTTGTGCAAACAGATATATTTTATTACACCTACATTTACCAGGAAGCGTGTAACAACATGTATTACGCTTCCTGGTATTTGTTTTAAAGCCGGATGCTCCTATTTATATAATGTCGTACCGATCTTTATAATCTTTTATAGACTTGCCGTCTATTGTCACTCTATCTGGTGAAACGATAGTTTTAATATAGTCACCTGCGGCAATCTGAATTATTCCTCCAATTATATTATTACCAACGGTAGCAGTAATGGCTTTTCGTATTTCCGATATTCTGTTTTGCACATTGGGATATAGTGGACTTCTTTTCTTGTTTTCTGAACTGCTGAGAATGGAACATGTCCACTGATATTGGTTCTGCAATCTCCTCTGTTCTTCTTTGGAAAGCGTACCATATACCTTGTTCATAGGAAGCCCCTTCTTGTCGCCAAAAAATGATCGGAACAAAATAAGCAAATATATTGCGGTTTTACCAGGAGCCAATTCCAATTTTCTATCATTGATATACACAGCACCACGAGTAGTACTGATATCTATAGTATAGTTTTGAGGATTGTCTTTTGCTAAAGCAACAAGTCTAAAAAAAGCTTTGTGGAAACCATGATACAGGAGTTTGTCTTTTTTGGGATTGAAATCTATGAAAAAATTGAGTGTGACAAATGAGTTGAATTTCTTTACCAAATCTCCGATGACACTTACAATGTTATCATTTCCAATATTGATTTTTAAGAAATTTGCATAGGTATCATAGGCTATACGTTGTTCTGATACATTCTTACCTAATACACTTGAACGACCCAGCATAACCATTAAGGAAGGATGTGAGTAATCAATACTAAAACCAAGTTTGTCATTTAAATAGTCCTTAACAAAACTTTTTGTGGTCATACTCATTATTTTTTCATATGCTATCTCCACTTTGTTTTCAGGGATGTCTGGGAACATATAAGTTGCTAAAGTTTTGAATTTCTCCAAAGCTTCTACTTTCCTTTTCTTCCCCATTCCATAGTGCTCAACCAACTTCGGTATGTAGATAAACTGAAAGCCGATTCCAGCCAAAAGGTTAACAATCAAATCGTAATTATCTTCTATTTCACAACTTTTGCTGTTCCCACTGTTGTCAACATACAATATAAAACGCTTTCCAATAAATATATCTGTCAGCTTGAACGACTGAAGGTCATATTTTGTGTAATATGAATCGTTGTTTTTCAGATAATATTCAATAGCCAACAGAAGTATGGCTTCCGATGGCGCACAAAACCCGTCACTACTTGCTATTTCATTAACGATACTTGAAACAGTCTCTGTTCTGCGAAACCTTTTATTCACGTTTGTCTTCCTAACGGCATCATTGTCCTTAGGGTTCACGGCAGGACCCTTAAGCGATTTGACCGCATCTGCAAATGTTTGTTCTTGTGCACATTGAAAAAGGTTGCGGCTGTTTTCTCTTCCAAAGAGGCTGACAAATTTTTCCACTTCTTTGTCATCGATAACTTTATCAGCCATAATTAGGTCATAGATTATACGTGCCAAAGCTAAACGCGAATCCTTCTCTATTATAGGGTGCACCATACAGAAACATATTAGTTAGACAGTAAACTATTCATGTGAATTGCAGGAATTAATTTTATGTTATAAACCATACTAAGCTTGACTTGACTTTATATTAAATATGGCTTTTGTGGGCAAAATTAGTCTATCACCACGTCTTCGTCATCATTCCAATCGAACTGCAATGGTTGGGTGTGGGGTGCATTCCAAGTCGGTGATTTGGGTGCAGGGACACTTTGGTTACCGGGAACTTTAAAAATTGGGGCTTGCCCAAATATCCCGTTGTTATTTGTGTAATTGTCTGTTGAGGTATTATCAAGTTGTGGATTACCATCCGTTGTGCCAAACCAACTCATTAAAACGCTGTTTACCTGATTCTCGATTTCAGGTGTAACAGAAGCCTTGACACGATTATATGCGAAAGCTAATGTTATACCATTGTCAAGGAATCCCAATAGTCCGTATTTTTCACGTGGCAACACATCTTTAGGTAGCAATTGGTACCCTAATGCTGCAACAATCAACCCTTTGTCCAATGTGGATGTTTGAGGGCTTTTTAAAACATAGAAAAGTTCCAGCATAATCCGAGTCGCCTCGATGCCAACTTTTGTGGCATTCTGTTGTATCGCATTCCAAATGTTTTCGGCACCGCCAAACATCTTCAATATTTCGTCCATACTTATTTCAGTTTTGTTACATCATCAAGAGTTATGATGGTTAAATCTTCATTGGAAATGGTCGATTGTCTAGCCAATCTGTCAGCTTGATGCTGCACTATCTTCTCAAAGGTATTCCGTATGAAACGAGCATTCCCGAATTTTTCATCTTTAACCCTCACTTTTTGTTTAATATACTCAAACATCCATTCAAAAGCATCTCGCTTTATCTTGTATTTCGACTTTTTTAAATTGTAACGCAGGATTTGTAACAATTCATCTGCAGAGTAATCATCAAACTGGATGTAGCGATTGAAGCGTGAATGTAAACCATGGTTGGAATTGATGAACTTCTTTATTTCATTGGTATAGCCAGCCAGAATAACCACTAGACGGTCGCGGTTATCTTCCATACGCTTCAATAATGTAGCTATGGCTTCCCCTCCAAAGTCATTTTCAACGCCGACAAGAGTGTAAGCCTCGTCAATAAAAAGTACACCGTCTAGCGCCTCGTCAACCTTAGCGTTGGTCTTTGGGGCGGTTTGCCCAACATACTCTGCAACTAGGCCTGCACGATCGGTCTCAACGAGATGCCCTTTCTTCAAGATGCCTATCTCTTTGTAGATGCCAGCAACAATACGAGCAACTGTTGTTTTTCCTGTACCTGGATTGCCAGTAAACACCATGTGTTGGGACATAGGTGTGTTGGGAAGCCCCTGTTGCCGGCGCATGGCTTGTATTTTGATGAGATTGCGAAGCGACTCGACCTCCTTCTTCACACGTTCCAAACCAATTAGGCTGTTCAATTCTGCCATATAGTCAACATTACCCAATGTATCACCTTGCAGTTGGTTGTTACAATTGGAAGTCGATGATGAAACAACTCCTCGGCACTGACTGAACTCTCCTAACCACTCCTTGGCTATGAGGCACTGCCTTTGGGCTGCCAGCTGCAAAAGAGACGTGCCGCTAGGAATGTCCTGCTTAACGTATTTACCTTCGCAGAAGATGTTGCCCATCAATGCCTGAGCAAAGACATCTCCCTGCTGAGCGTATTGGAATAATTGAGTTATTGCTTCTTGAGTCATCTCTTAAAGCCTTTTAAGTAAATCTTCAGCACGTGCTATCACATCATCAGCATCTTCAATCATTTGCTTAGCACGTATACGAAGTGCAATACGTTCTGCCACGTAGTCTTTCTCACTATCGTGGGCACCAATGTACCGCATAACCTTCTTAAGGCAACGTGGCGAATTGTCCAATTTGATGCCAGACCGCTCAATGGCGCGATCCAATTCCTGCTGCCTGGGAGTTAGAGAGTACCAACTCATAGATATGTATTAAGATTGATTTTGTATTTGAGTTTAGAAAAATAAATGCTGTGCGAATACCAAAGAATTTTTGACCGGTATAGTAGAACACCATCAAATGAGCTATAGAGAGTTAATCTGGTAAAGTTCAAGGATTTAGTCCTTTACATTTTCCAGGGTTACCATTAAATGCCAATCCGCTAATTTCACATAGTATGAATTTCGTAGTAGCATACTCGGGAAATAGTTGTTTGAAGCATGAAATCTCACCATCATAATCTGGCTTGTAACTAGGAATTTCACCATTAAAGTTTTCTGAGGGCAAATCTACTTTAAGATCGATTGTGGACAAGAAATCAAGATATCCTAGGAAAGCCTCCATAAAAACAGATGATTCCCCAATCTCTATGGGAATATATCCTTTAACACTTTCCTCACGACTCCACCAGTATAATGACGCCAATTTTGCAAGCCAATTATCCTTGGCCTTTATCTTGAATTTGAAATCATCTATTGATTGAGTCTGATTGCCAAAATCTTCTATGCCATTAATGATGCATTTTAAAAAGTCGACAAAAGATCCATCCCTAAGAATCTTCTCAACTGCCTGCAATACCAACCTTAGAGAGTTCGACTTTTCGAGGTAATATTTCATCGTCATAGATAAAACTTCGCCCTGTAATGACTTTATCGTATTCTCAAGAGACGTTTTCGAATCCTCGAGAATAGATTTCTCTTGAGCAAGTTGATCACGTTCACCCTGAATCTTCTCAATGTCTTTGCGTAGACTCTCATTATATGTTTGCTCTTTTATTATCTGGTTTTTAGCCGTTTCCAACAGTTGATGATTATTATCACGGGCTATCCTGCATTTGTTCAACTCATTGTTAAGGGCTTCGGCTTCCTCACGCTTCGTCTCTATGCCCTTAGTCAGTCCAAGGTTTGATTCACGAAGAGTGACAATCGTGCCTTCATGCTCCTTGATAGTATTAAGAGCCGAAGCGTGATTTTCTGAAACTTTTTCTAAACGCGCCCTAAAATCATCACGCTCACGTTCGGCGCTTTGCCTTTTGGACGTTTCTCCAACCAAGAGCTCCTGTTGCTCCTTTATGACATTGGTCAGTAGGTTAATAGCACTGCCGTCATTAATATTCGTCAAAGTTATATCCATAGATTATTAAATACATTTAGAGTGAGGTAATAAATGGCCACATACTACGGCGATATAGAACACTTTGTTCAACATTCTCGAGTAGGGTCCTATCTGTTAATATTAAATCACCAATCTGACGATCTAAAACCTTATTCTCTTTTGATATTGTCAGACTTACAGGTATGGTCTTAATCCCAGAGAGTCTTTTCTTATACAGTTGATTAACAAAAGCCCATCTTAGATCTTCGACGTTAGCCTTTTTCGTTTGGTATACTACTGAATATATAGACTTCAATGAATCTTCATCTAAAGATGTTTGAACGAAATAGATAAAGTAGTCGGATAGGCAGTTCTTTAATTCAACATTAGTTGAGAAATCCTTGCACCACGTTCCATTTCGGAACTCTGCATCAGACCAATCACACGCCTGAGGGTCTAATAGATACTTTACTTTAACACCAAAACCATTATTTTCGTTTTGACCATAGTAAACAACAGCTATTTTAGAATAAAGATTCCTGTTTTCTATTCTAAAGTGCTCTTCTGCATCGTTTCTAGGCGACGCATTGAAATAATTCTGATATTTCAATGCACCCAAGGCCACACATGTTTTCAAACAATCGCCACAATTATCTGTGTCAAATAATGTTTCGCACCTAATCTCAGAACCTGCTCGACACCATTTTCTCAAAGATGATAGGACTTTCTCACGCAGAGGCTCTATTTGACTGCCTCTTCCTGAGAATACTATTGTATCAACCTTCATACCTTTTGGTATCAAATAAGTAAATACATCATTACCACAAGTCTCCAAGAATTTTTCGAAAGACTTTTCGAAGAGATCTTTATAAGACATCTCAAAAATGTCTTGAGGATTAAGAAAAACATCTTGGTAGTAGTCATAAAGCCATTGCTTATTTGAACCGATTTTTGTATCATCAAATTTCAAATCCCTCTTTATGACTGATGTCAAATCCTTAATCGTGTTAGGAAGATCTTTAATCTTCTCATGCAAGAATTTTCCTTCCAGCAAGGTGTTATAGATGATGTAGTCTATATAATTACCAGCAAGAGGAACGCCTAACTTATTTATAATGCGGGCGGTTATGGAGCCATTCGATGAGGTGATGAATGATACTAAACTTAGGTCAAGCGTACCAGCTCCCATGTCGTAAAAAACAACATTGTGTTCAGTTATTGGTATTCCATCATCATCCAGAAATCCTCCATCCAAAATTTTCTGATTAAAGAAATAGGCTGCAACCGCATCAGATTCGGGTACAAATACAACTTGTTCTTCTTTCGTCAGCCCTAAACGCTCTTTCATGATGGATTTGATTTCATCCAACATGTCTATAGTATAAGTGTTAGGGTATGTAATCACTAGTTTCCGAATCTGGGATACTTCCGTGCTGCAACGATCGAATATGCTCTTATATAGCGATGCGATAAATTCTGAAATATGTCGTTTGTTATCCGCACTCTCATCAGATAAACTAAAGTCTATTCTCATCTTATCTGAGTGTTCGTCAACAAGGTTGAAGACCTTTAACGTTTTGTTAATTTCCTTATTGTAATAGAACTCGCCAAGGAAGGGGATTTTCTCTTGTCCTATTATAAACTTACTTGGAGCCAAACGATAGCGTTTTGTCCTATCATTAGCATCTCGTCGACTATAATATTCATTTGAAGCTGGTGCCAATTTAATTTCTCCGTCCTCGTTTCCATCGGGAATAAGCATCATCATATGCGAGGATAGAATCTCTGCACTTTCTTCTATCGGGTTTGATTCGACATCTTTTAAAGTCACGCATTCAAGATTTCCATCATTTTCTTTAGCAAGTACGATCCCTGTAGTTCCCAGATCTAGAGCGTAAATCTGGTCAAGATATAGATGTGTTATGGTGATATTTATTGCATAGCGTGATGTCTCTTTCGACAGCACGACCTTTCCATCGTTATCATATGAGAAAGTATTTGATTCAATGATGATTTCCAAATCGTCACAGTGAGTATCATTTTTCCACTTGACGTAGTCGATGTATATGGGAAAATTTACATGATTTACATGCCCAAGTTCATCGGTACCATTAAGCAATTCTATTCTTTCCGGAAGCGTCTCTGACGTTTTGGAGTGCAACACGTCAATTCGGTCATTAATCGTGCTGACAGACGGTCTGAGAATCCTTCTGACTCCAGACCTAATATCTGTTTGCCCGTCTTTAAATGATGGAATGATAGATTGGTTTTCAACAAGGATTTCACCTATCTGTATGGCTTGAGCGTCATCAAGCCCATCCGGCAATGTTATATTGGCATGTACATCTACATCCTTAAACATTCTAACAGATGTTCCCTCATGTATAAATGAAAGTTGGGGTTTGGGCTTTTCGAAGATGGGGTTAATCTTAATCATATAGGGTACCCCATCCAATTTAATAAATCTCTTAATTGGTCCTATATTATCACCCTTTATAACAAATTCAATAGGTAACTCTATCGCTTTTTCTATATTAATTGCATTTGCTTCCTTCTCTAACCAATCTATGTGCAAGTAGACTTGTATCTCAGTTTCTGGCTCAATAGGAATACATGACAAGTCTGTATTTTCATCAAAGCTGAAGGGTTTCTCAATGCATAGAGTTTGATTTGTATCCCAACATTGAATATCATTAGAGGCCTCTGTAGAATCAAACTTTAGGGTCATGATCTTATGAATCCTTGATTCTGATGGCCGCGGGAATGTGATTTCTTTATTTTCAATTATGGGGGTAAAGCGGAATAATTTACGACGCGTTATTGGTATTTCTATCACGCCAGATTGCTTTTGATACTTCCACTCAAATTTAAGATTGTATTCTACAACCTCTTTGCCGTTGATATTCTTAACTTTATCTTTATCAACTGTATCGTTGTTAAGCACCAAATCTTCACATGCAATAACATTAACTGCAATTCCACCAACGGGAATCTGCTGCTCTCTATCCTCAAACGCAATTGCAAAGGGATGCTGGAAGTCAATATCTGATAACTTTATTGGCAGATACTTGCCTTGCCCTATACTGTCATACTCAATTTTAATCTGAGAAAAAGTCTCTTTTGCAGACAACGTATCCCCAAGAAATAGTTTCTGAAATATTGTGGAATCCTCTAATTGGGTAATCTTAATTTTCGGAGTTTCAAGAGGTTTGACGTTCACAATTATGCATTCTCTCACGTCTTCGTTTTCAGAGCACTTTATTACGACCGACGATTTCAAGTTTACAGGGGTTGAACTATAAGCTTTCAGGTGGAGTGATTTGCTCTCATTGGCTTGCAGTATAAACTGTTTGCGTTTTTCCTGAAATGAAATCACTTGGGGAGATTGCTTAACTTGAATGTCTGTGATATTTACTTCAGAGTTCCCACTGTTCTTGATTTTTAGCGTAATATCTTTCTCTTCGTCAATATAAGCAGCAATATCACTTGGTGAAAGGGTTACTTGTATTTGATTACTACGCAATAACCTAACAGAGGTAGAAACATTTGAATGTTCTGCTCCTACATGAAACGTTGTAGAACACGTTTGTTTATCACCGTCAATTAGGAATGACAACTTACAATCGATGCCTTGAATGGCCTTATTGAATGCAGCACGCCCCTTCTTTATAGACACTGTCCATTTATGATTGTTAGAATCAGACGGTCTAATATCAAAACAGTCGCGCAACTGATTTAGTGATGTTTCTGAAAGACGAATGTTCGTGGCCTGGGGGCTTAGTGATTTAGAACTGGACAGAGATATCTGGAATAGATCCATGCCACTTTGCCCATATTGCCACGAATCAACCAAGCGTTGACAAACTGCCTTATATGTATATGCTAAAGGTGAAAATGTAAAATTGATAAACTTGTCAATGCCATTTACCTTGAAGTGTATGCTCTTCGGTAATGGATTTGAGATTGGAGATTCGTAGCCCTTATATATCAGCGGTACGATACCGCCCTCTTTCAAATCAATAGTAATGACAAACTTATCGTTGGATGGGACAAATCCTGCTTTATGAGAGTTAAACGAAACTTCGGCACTCGGTTCTTTATACTCCCATGCTTGTCTGCCTTCACGCAAGCGAATGCTCAAGTTGCATAATATCCCAGTTTTGCCCCATTGCCCTGTTTGGTTGTCTATTGTAATAGAAAGATCGTTTACAGAGATTTCTTTTAATTGAACATTAACAATCACGGGCACTTCTATTTTCTTTCTCCCAGCGTAAGAAATCACAATTGAAAAGGATTCTTTTGGTGAGGCCATTTTTACCCTTCCCCAATCTATGTGAAACGCCCAATTATCATATAGTTCTATTACAAGCGAAATCGCTGATTTGTATCGTGAAGCAACAGTGCCAGAGCATGTCCATGATATTTTCTTTTCATCAAATCGTGAAAAGAAAGGTTCATTTACATAAACTGTTTCCTTTTTGAAACGGAACAACACGGTTCGCTGGGAACCATGATATAGTATTATTGGATTCATTCGCTTTGTCTTATAAGTGCTATAGATTTTATATTACGCTCTCATGCTAATTCTAGCACGAGAGCGACACAACCTTCTTGTTATCAGATGCTTATAGACGTTAGTTGTGTTTTTGCTGCTTTGAGCGTTTCTATATACTTTTGGGCATTATATTCATCCTCATCTTGAGGAGTAATCAATCCTGCCTGTATCAACTTGTTGATGTAGTCAATTGGATCTGCAGTTGTGTACAACTTGAACAACTCTTCCGCAAAGTCTTGGATATCCAAATCGGCCATCACGGCTTGCAATACTGCACGTTTACCTATGGCAGCATTACGCTGTTTCTCGTTATATCTCGACACATAGTCGTGATAGAGGTAGGCTTGAATAAACGCCTCGCGCAGTTTATCTTTATCGACAATCTTCTTTGAGCTGCTCAGATCGTCCTCAGAAAGATCCTCCGCCTTTTTGAAGTAGCACTGCAGTATATTGTACGATTTTCTAGGAAGTATTGGAGTCCCTCCTTCACTTCCTCCAGTAGAGTTATAACAAATAGCCCAATTTTCCAATCTCTTAGGGAGCGGCTTTCCTTCTTTAGGTTTCAAAAATTTCTCATCAAAGTCTGCTCCGGCAAAGAATAGGTCAAGATGGAATTGTCTCCAAAGAGTAGAGAAGAGTCCATGGCGGAATTCGACCACGCTGGGATTTTGTGAATCCGGAGCGAATTGTTGATTGGCGTTATGATGAATACAGTCATAGACGTCCTGGGATAGTGCATCAATGAACGATCCTATATCAGATGATGTCCCATGTAAATCGGTCCCATATCTTCCCATACCAGAACCCGCTGCATCGAAAAACTTATCAAAAACACATCCAATCGCCAACTTAACAGCTTCATTAGCATTGTCTTTGCCTTTAATTTTGCTTTCGATACTTCTGTTAAATTCTTCTTTGCCCGCAATCATTTTGAATACTCCTTCTGCGAGTCTAGGGTCATCTGATTTTGGACCGACAACTAGATTCTCTTTAGGAATGTCATCGCCCTCTGCCGTATTGCTTTTGCTAGTTGGCATATAATCTTCATCTTCATCTTCATCTACAACAGAGTATGAACCTTTCTTTGCGGCTTCCTCAAGTGAATCATGGCCCGAACTTGAAGAAAAAGAAGATGTGATTTGAACGTGTTTCGACTTTGCCCACTTGGTGATTTCTTCCTTAACGTCCTTTCTCTTCTTATCATGTATGAGGCCCATAATAATTTTGTCCCATTCTTTAATAGGAATAGAGTCGAACTCGGTCAGATACTCTACCAGTTTATTACGTTCTTCCCTTATCTTACCTGGATAGGCTGCGCATTCATTCAATAGATTCTGATCAGTCGTATATGTAGTTATAACTACTTGTTGAATCATGTTGTAGACGACAAACTCAACAAACTTACCCATATCGAGAACCTCGCTGTCAAATACAGCTTTTTCCTTCAGAGCTCCTACGTAAATATTCTGGGTAATATTGAGATTGTTGATCTTCTCTACCGTTGATTTCAATCCTAAACTTCCAGCCCCGTCCCAGACATTTAAAATTGCATAATGCTTGAGCCTAAGATCCCTCAAAAACGAAGGGTATCTTTTTCGTTCATCATTCAGATCATCGTAGAATTTCTGATCTGCCGCCCCTACCGCAGGAACACACGTCATCTGTATTGAGAAGGCCGCATCACTATTCCCTATCTGGCGATATAACTCTTCTTCCCACATATCGCCTCCAGCGTCTACACTCATTCCTTTCGTATCGCAGACCTCGATGTTTTCGAACATTCCGTTACGCTTAAGGTCAACGAAAATCAGGATTTCCGAAACAGTCATATAACGACTATCTGAAGTACACGTCATATCATTGTATTTGGGAAGTTCAGACAGGCTGATAGGTTTGCCTTTCCCTTTCTCAAAATACTCTGGTAACGCTGCTGCGTCAACTTCTGAGAAGTCCGACGTTGGCTTGAAAATGTCAAGCAGAGTGCTTCGCTTTGACATAAAGCCACATATTAGTGCATTTCCCTGTTTTAGATCTTCAAGCTCCTTATAAATGACACTTTTTAATTTGTCGTTAGATAGGACTGCATATAATTCATCCCATAAAGAGAAATGCGTCTTCCCACTTGGTTTGAAACCACATTCGGACAATGATGCCAAACATACATTGACCGCTTTTAAAATCTCCTGTTTGGTACGAAGAACAACTCTAATCTCTGGGGCATTACAATCAACGCCTTCCTTGTGTATTATGATACTCGTTGCACCTGTTTTATCGACATTGTCGTTGCCTTTCACTGCAACAACTGCATCTGGCAAACCTGTGTACTTTTTCGTAAAGCTACTCTTACCTTGAGAGCGGCTTCCGAAGGAGATGATACGAATCTTTTGATTTTGGAATCGTTTGTGGAGACTTTCTAGGCAGGCAATATACTCACCTATAAGTTTGTGCAACTCTCCAAGGGAAGTTCTTATGTTCTCCTTAGTGGTTGCCGGCACTTTGACCTTGTCGATGGAACCGTAAATAGTACTGGATACGGATGTAATCGAAGATTGCAATTCGCCAGCAGACTTAAGTTGTTGCGCCAATGTGCTGGCTTTTTCCTCACGTCGTCTGCATACACATTCTGCACCTTCTTTTACCTTATCCTCAATGTCTTTGGGGGCAAGTTGAATTCCGCTCCAATTTTCAGGAAGGAATGTAGGCATAGTTTATAAATTATTTGTTTGTTTCTATAATGTTATCTGAAATCCAATGCCGCAGGTAAAACCGTTTAAGTCCTTAATCTTTGGGACAAACATATAGCCTGCATTTAATGTTATGTAGTAATCACCATCACAAATAGGTATGTATCCGGTAATTGACGGCTTAATACATAAATTTATTCCCGTAGAGGTTGTCGTAATTGACGAATAAACATCCTCTGCTTGTGTATTCGAGCTTTCTGAAATGGTTTCTCCATTTACTGTTAGCTGGTATTTGTCGTAGTTGATATTGTTCCTCTGTTTCTCATATTTCGTTCGCATATCAAGAAGCAATCCGAGACCGCAGTTAATTGAAACGTACTTGCAATAAAACCCAGGAGTAGCCATAAGGTAACATACGGGCTTTGCTGTGGAATTTGTTTTTATCTCATACTCTTTCTTGGAACAAGTAAATCCCAATTCACCGCCAATAGAGAAATATGAAGTTGTATAATTCGTTCCAATGCCAACAGGGAAATGAGGACTATAAGAGTAAGAGAGTCCCCACGTTTCATCGGCAATTCCTAGTTCAAACCATCTATCTTGATATTGAACCTTGCCTCTGTTCTCTCTCTTTTCTGAACGGGTTGTTTTCGTTTTTTTGCTCAGTTCTTCACGACTTTGAGCATTAGCCCAAGACGCAAAAGCTAAAAGAAAAATTAACAATAAAATGAGTTTGTGTTTCATCGTGAAGAGTATTTTAATCTGTTCAATTCTCTATTCCTTTCCTTTAACCATTGCTTGGCTTCTGCACACCCATTAGAAGCGGCACTTTCTATTAGGCCTAATCCTATAGTCTCATCTTGTTTGACACGATTAGTACCATGGAAGTAGATTAATCCCATATAATACTGTGCATCCGCATATTTTTCTTTGGACAAACCTTTTAAGATTTCTATTGGGTCTTCTGTTGCAGTAACTCGACTCTCCAATTGCAAACACGCCATCTGGTATCGTCCATATTGTGTTTCTGATTTTTTGTAGTAATAATAGGCCTTTGCAGGATTGTCTTTTAAGAGCAAATCTCCAACATTATCGTATGCAGTTTTATCGTTCCTAGCTATGATTAGGTACAAAGAAGCAATCGAATCGGAGGAGATTTGTTTATAGCGAGGGAGAAGTTTCGCTAATTTCTTTATAGAGTATGATTCCCCTCGCTTTAGCCCCAACTCATATTGCTCGATTGCACCATATGGCTCGGACAAATGCTCGTAACAATATCCCATCCAGCTAAATATCATTGGCACATACAATCTTTCGATTGGGAATAATTGCTTAAAAGACTGTAATGCATAGCTATAATCAACTTTCGTCTTCGCCTTTCGTGCTAATGATATAGACCTGTTTAAGAGTGATGAAACCGAATCCTGCAAAACTCTTCTCAAACTTGCAATCTCATCCCTTTCTATATTTGAAGACGCAAATCCATAAGCACCCTCATATAGGCTTAGAGCTGCGGAATATTCCCCTTTAGCAAACAGAGCCTTAGCTTCATCTCTCATCTCTACATAGTCCCTATTATACTGCGCATTTACGCTTAGATATGGTGACAATGCTGAGAAAAGTACAATTATGATTTTAAATCTTGCCCTCATTCTTCTAGTGCTTTTTTTAATTGATTCTTACGCTTTAAGACATCTGCATCTTGTTTTATGGCCAAGGCCTTATTATAGTTGGAAATAGCTCTTCTTGCTGCAACTTTATCATTCTTCCGATAGAACAACTTATAGTCTTCATTCGCAGTTTGCACCAATTGGTTGAAAAGCTTCATCGTGGATGGACTTGAACTGTGCGAGCTATGGTGGTCGTTTTGAATTTTGACAACTTTGCCGTGTTGTTGTAATTTGGCTATCTTATTCATTATCTCAATAGTGTCAATTACTACTTGTTGATATACGCCAGACTTTTCAACGTTAGAATAATTTAGTTCAGCAGTGCCCTCTAAATTATCTAGTTCAGATTCAATATCATATATAGCTTCCGAGCGTAATATATTACCTGATATTTTGTTTTCTGAAATGACTGTTTGCAAATGGGCTTTCATACCTGAAATCTTTTGTTTATCAGCATTATACGCAGCTTGATTGTTACTCCTGCGTTGTATCTCATTGTTCTCTTGTGCCTTAGCATATGATACTATAGATGAAATAGCATTGCTTATGCTATCTGCTGCCAAATTTATGGATGTGTAATTCCCGGCATACTTCACCATATTCAAGTTCAGTTCCGCTTGTTCTCGCATCGATGAAAAATATATTGTTAATGAAGAAACCGCGTCAGATGAAATAAACGGAGTGTAACTGTTATTACCTGAAGTTGCCTGATTTAACGCTTCTTCCCAATTGGCAATTTCTTTGATGTCTTTGTTGTACAACAAATTGTTTGAATCTATACGCCTTGAATTATTAAACATGGAAACGCCCATAATAGCTAAGCTGATACACAATAGTACAGCGAATGCAATCCAAATATATCTTGCGATTGATGGACTATTTCGTTCAATTCTAGCAATTTCTCTCCCATGAATGTCCTTCAACGTCAAAATGGATGTTCCTATTGTAGGAATCATCGCAGACGGGATAAGCAAATCATTTTCTCCAACTCGAACATATAGAGTTTGTTCAATTCCCTCAAAATCTTTAATCTCATTAGATTGAAGCAAATCAGTTATTACTATAGTGGTGTTTGCTGGACACTGAATTATTTTATTAAGAATTGCTTTTGACAAGTTGGCATATAAGGATTGAGGCATTCCACTAACCTTTTGAAACAAAATGACAGCATCTTTCTCTTCGAAAATGCGGCAATAGAAGCGCTTGTCATCAATATAGGTTAACTTGTTCTTCATTTCAGAATAGTGTATGTGCCTTCTTAAGCGTATTTGAAGTGCGGCCAATTTAACTTTTCAACTCCCAATACACGTTGGTAGTGGATGGTATTATCTCATTTTCTGGAGAATAAAATTGTTGCGTTCTACTTTCACAATCGTCATTTCGTGACGTTTCAACAAATTTAAAGATATCCGATTTCTCTTGTCAACAAGAGTCGTTATAGTAGAGCAACCTAATATATTCTTCGCATAGACAAAAGTTTCTTTCAAGCATTCATCCATATATCCATTACGGCGGTACCGCGGATGCATGGCATAGAAAATAGAAGGTGTAGTTGTGAGCTCCATCAATGCAATAAAACCTATAATAGTGTTGCCAAGACGAATACCCCACAAGATACCCTCACCTTGCTGCAGGTACAACTGGAATGTGCTCAGGACTTGCCGAATGTCTGCGTCTGTCCGCATGATACTGCAAAGTTCAGGCAGGAAGCGTTGCGTTTCCTCGTCTGCTATTATTTCCTGTAAAATAGAGATATCTGCATTCCTTATCTCGCTTAGTTCGCAACGCTCAGTGTAAAGCACTGGAACCTGTTTGAGTGGAAGCATTCCACGTTCTGCCATCTCGCAGAAAACAAACATGTGAAGCTGCTGATATACTCGCTCGTTATGGCATAATGCATCGAATTGCTCATCAGTGAAATCCACTGCGGTAAGGCATAGGTCGCACATCCTCACTGCGGGACAATGGGTACACCTGTTCTTACGTTTAGCATAGTAACGGGAAACAATTTCATTGGCCGCTTTCCAATCTATGCCATTAATGATATTGCCTATCCGATTGCAATCTGTCATCTTTTCGCACACTCCAATCTGGAGGTCGCTGTCAATGTATAATTTTGTATTGCGAGGCATACAAGTCGCCATGGGAATAGGACCTTCAGCTTCAAGTATGGGTCGGTCTTTCCAGTAGACAATACATTCGTCAAAAAACGCTTGAAGTACCCCCCATTCGGGATGTTGCTGATATATGTCGAGCAGATAGAGATATTGTTGCTTTAGAGACTCGTAGTCCTTTTCCTCAATTTGGCACGCAATGTTAGGAGCAATTCCAGATATACTCGAAGGCTTCATATCCTTCAATATTGCGTCTTCGTTCCACTCCCGGGCAATGACCTCTAATCCAACAAGGGAAGGTATGACCATCTGCAATTTAATGCGGTCTTGATAGTCGGGATAATTCGTCTTGATATATTCTAATGACTTTCGCACTTTTGCAAACGTTCCCTTGCCACATTGCTGGTCATGTTGCTCACCAATACCATCAATGGAAATGTCGAGGCGTACCTCATGACGAAGAAGCCAGTCAATACTTGATTCTGTCAAAAGGGTTGCATTAGTGGAAAGCGAGAAATTTGCATCTCCGTTCCAACGGGAATTAGCCGCGACGATGGCATATTGCAGCACCTCGTAGTTTGTCATAGGTTCGCCACCATAAAATCCTATATGCAATGGCCGCTTTAAAATCTCACGCTCCGCGAAATCTAAGACATTGTCAATATCCTGACAACTCATCGCTTTGTCGCTGTGAGCACGGTGCCCAAGATATTTGCCCGAGTAGCAACAATAGGTGCAACGCTGGTTGCACTTTTCCGTAATGCCTATGATTATCATCTCCACATCAGGCATGGCTGAGAAATTGCGCAATAGCTCAAACGTCCAGGCAAAGCCATTCTTATCCTCGGAGTTGATGACTATTTCATTTGTCCTCCGAAGATAGGTATATATGTTATGCCTGGTCGTTTGTATCTGCATAGTCTCATTTGCCGCTATGGCAGGCGCATTTATTACAGTGAAGACAACGCGCTTGGCAAGCGCTCATACCCATAGCCTTGATTGCCGCTTTCTTTAAGTCTTCAGAAATGCGGTTGATGTTTAGTATGACAGAAATTCCGATATCTGTTGAACGAGGTGTATTCAATGTAGATGTGTACATATCAATTGCGATTAATTATCTGTTCATATTCACCCGACTGATACCATTCGAGCAACCTTGCTGCACGAACCACAAGCCATGGGAACTCGGCAGAGCGAATAGAGAAGGCCTTGATTATCTTATCAGCAATGCCAGCATAGTTCTCTTCAAATTCTTTTGCTTGTTGGATGAAGCTGGGTATATTAATTTGATCATAGCAAGACTTAGGTAAACCGCCTTTCTTTATCATGGTACTTAGAGCAACATTGATGTCTTGACAGCACAGAAGTCCCACTCTATCTGCTGTGTAATCAGATATTCTATACCATTCAAATAACGGTAATTTTATGATTGAGGCCCATGCCTTAAACGCACCATCATTCATAAACGGAAGGTAAAAGGTGCTTATGAGCATGTGATAGGGTTTGTGCCCACATGCCATATGTCCAAGTTCATGGCCAAGTACGAACATCATTTCCTGTTCTGTGAAAAGATCCACGCTGCCAGACATCATGATAATTCGACGATTCTTCTCACCATTGGAATAATGATATGGGCCGAACTCCCAATCTGTAGAATAAGCCGGCAGACGATTTATACCTAATATCTGGCAGGCATACACCAGCTGTCGATACATATTGGGTAGACTCTTTTCGGTAACATTGATGCCCTCTCCTTGATTTTCAACTTCGTTGTACGCCTCTTGATAACGGCTCGTAGTTGCTTTCAGGAAATCTTGGAAAGTATAGTATTCCAGGCCTGCCTTGAATATGCCATACCACTCTTTGAGGTTGTGGTCGGTTGGGTTCTTTAGCAATGCACGCATGAACTCGCCATTGGTCTTGTAGGGTACCTTTAGACTATTAAGCCAGTCAATAGTGCTTCGGTCATCAGGATGCATAACCGCGTGATAGTCTATGTGATTGAGTACTTTGGGCATTGGTTAATTTAGATAGCGTTGTGAAACGAAACGTCGGTATTCGCCTGTGTCAATCCATTTTAGAAGTTCCGCTGAGCGCATCACGGTCCATGGATGGGTTTCGTCTGCAATAGAAAGGAATTTTACGACTTTATTCATCCCGTCATAGTCAAGCATCTTAAAATCACGTGCCTGCTGTATGAAAGTGTCTGGTTTTATATTGTTGAACTCTTTAAGGGGCAAACCAGCCATCTTGATGAAAGCTCGTATCATAGCATGTTCGTTTTGACAGCATAGCAGGCCGGCACGATCTGCAGTAAATTCCGACATGCGGTTCCAATAATATAGGGCATATTGTATTCCCCCCGCAATTAAGCTTGCCCCAGGAATGCTATCAATAATAATGTTAATACACTGTGCCATCATGTGGTAAAGCATATGGTTTGATTTTATATGCCCACATTCATGCCCAATGACAAACATTATTTCATCGTCATCACATAAATCTATCAGACCGGAGTTTAATATAATGATGGGATGTTCAGCGCCAATAGTGCAAGCATTAATATCATAGCCCCATGTTATATACAAATCAGGGATTCTCCCAACATCAAGTATTTTGCAGGAGTCTTCAAGATACTTATAAATCTTTGGGTAATTATTTTTTGTTACTTTAAGATTGCTGCCAGTATATTGCACATTGTAAATACGTTCTATAAGATTCGAAGTAACCCATTCGCACGCCTTAGTGAGAAAGGGTATCGATTCCAACTTACGCAAAGCCTCTCTATCGAAAGGATGTTCGTACTGATCGTGTTTCAGACCAGACAATATCTGCTTGTGGTTAATCATAACACTTGAGGTTTTGGGGGTATTATGTATTGCGAGAGCACATCCAGTCTTGTATGCAGGTATGGATGGGATGCAGAAATTTCATTGTATTCACTGAAAGCAGAATGGTCTGTGTACATTCCGAGTCGTTTGAATAGGAACTTTACGACATTCAAATCTTCGCAACAGATGTATCCAGCTCTGTCTGCATTGAACTCGGAACAGCGACACCATCGTTTCAGAGGAACTTCTATTGAGTCGGCTATGATTGGACCGAACAGTTCCGACGCATCGTTAAGGTCATTGAGCAAACCATTCACAGTATGACAAACGAGGTTTCCCTGTTGATGATGCCCCAACTCATGCCCCAGAAGAAAAGCTTGTTCTTCGGGAGTAAGTTGCGCTGCCACGTTGCGGCTCACAAGAATTAGTTTTTGTCCTTTCACCTCTACACTTAATGCATTGATGCCTACCATGCTATCTGTTATATAGGTTTGAGGGCGTTGAAACATTCCAAGTCTCTCACCACAATACTCATATATGGCATTTAATCTTGGATAAGTAGAAGATGTTATTGGTGTGGCCCTTTGTAACGCTTCATCCAACTCATTCCCATAAAATGTGTCAGCTATCTTACGAAGACAAGTCTTTGTGATTGAATTGTTTAAGAAACCACTCATATAATTATCATCCCATTCAGCGTACCATGCGGCTGCATTTTCACGCATAGGTGGAGTGTCGCTAATATGCGAGGTAGAGTTAGCGAACTCATCAACGAATCCTATCACTCCGTTATATACACGTTTTAATGCCTCCATGTGTATAAAGAGGTTATTCTAATCTTGGATATTAAAACCCTATTTCTGACAATAAATCATCCATCCTTTTCAGAATTCCATTATCATCGTTTTCCTTACTGTCAACGTTATGTATTTTAGGCTTATGCATAGGAACAAATGCTGCAGCACTATAGCAAAAATTAGAGCCTAAAGTATTCATAAATTTGCCAACATCAACAATTGAGTTAGAAGTTGTGATTCCTTGTTTTGCTTCAGCTTCTTCTGCAGGCGATTCTAACTCGATATCTTCATCAAGCATAACTAACACGTCTTCCATTATCGAAGGATTTTCGATAAGATACTGGCGCACAGCCTTACGTTCCTCATCCGAAACACGCCCTTCTAAATAGGCTGTTAATATATCATTCGTAATTTCCACGCTTCAACTCTTATTTGTAAGTTCGTTAAGTATAATTTTGAGTTCCTTCTTTGCGTCCCTAATTAAATTGTTGACATAGAGATTATTTGGGGTAAAAGACTTTCCTTTCTTGCAGGCTTTACCATGTTTTTTCCACCGTTTTTTTAGCAGCTCTGCTATCTCGTGACCATTATAACCACGTAACCGTTTTACAATTACAAAGCGTTGATCAGCGTTATTAAGCATCTGTATGGCCTCAAGCAAGAGAACTCTCATTTCACGTTGTTCGTATTCCTCCACGCCCAAGTCAGGAATTTGGACTTTAGGTTTGCCGTCGACTTTTTCATCAACGGAATCCTCGTATCCAGAATGACGACCCAATAGTATCGATTTATACTCTACAAACCTATGACGTGCGGTAGGAGATAACCATACGCCGAAATTTCCCTCCCAGCGAATGTTGCTCAACTTACTCCACTTGGGCTCTCCCTTTTGAAGATAAAGAAAGAGATCTCCAATGCAGTCATTGTAGAGTTCCATATTCTTGGAAAATATATCTTTGTAGATGGCTGTCAAAAGTGGGTCATATCGGTTATATAGCAAAAATGCGATGCCTTCTTCATTAGCAATACCATCTTTGGGCTTTGTTGCCAACTCAACTAATCGACGGTCTGTGAGGTCATCGTAATTTATATGAAATGCTAATTTCATATTTGGGAATCATTCAATCGGTTCTACATCATTGCGGTTTACTTCTGTCTTGGCACTACCAAGAATTGAGATATTCACGGCTACATAAGTACCAGTTGCATCCGTATCAAGATAACCCTCCAAATTCGTAAGCGGTCCACGAATGACTCTGACCTTTGTGCCTTTTTTGAGGACGGAAGCGTCAAATGACACAGGTCTCTCTGCTTTATAAAGCATGAATTGCATTCGTTCTATTTCTTCTTCCGTAACATACGCTGGTGAGGCCTTCCCATAAGAATTGCGACGAGTAGGATCTTCAACGCTCTTAAACAAGAATGTATGCCGTTTCAGCAGATCCAATCGCTCTTTATTGGTTGCAAACACAAACAAAATCGAAGGTAAAATACGACGTTCAACTGTTTTCCGCTGACCACGACTCGTTAATTTTATCTCTGTTTGTGTGGGTACATATGTCCGAAAGCCATCCTTGGAAACTTTTTCAGCGCAAACAAGCTCTGTATTGTTCTTCACCACTATGAGATACCATAATGGCTGCTGGACCTTTGGCACGCCTACGGCGCTGTCCCCTGCGGATGGGGTCAGTGCATTGGGTCGGCTTTCTATTGCTGTTGTCCTCTTTGTATCAGACATGGCTTTACTTAAACCGTATAATGGGGTACTACATAAAAGAATGCTCATCATCTTCTTTTATATCGCACACCCATTATTTTTTGTACTATCTCTTAAATAGAGACAATATCTCATAAGGCAAAAGTACAAAATTCCCAATAACTTCTTCAAGTTTAGTTCAAATATTTGCGTTTCTTGGATGATTTTGTTGTGCTTGGGCTTTTTTTTTGCGCTATAATTGTCAGATTGAGCATTTGTTTACGTCCTCAATATTTCTGTTTCTCATTTACAACATACTAACTGCGCATATGTAGAACAGAATCAAGTGCTTCCCAAAAATGCCCATCTCTATTTAAGAGATATGCACTTTTGGGAAACATGAAAAGCATTTTCTCAGATGCCTTCAAGGATTAGGCGGTTGGCCTTATCTACAGTTGATGAGCGTATGCTATCAAGGTAGATTTGGGCCGTTACTTCGCTTTCATGCCCAAGCCCTTCGCTGATAACAGATAGAGGAATATTCCTTTCTCTTGCTATCGTTGCCCAACTATGCCGGCTCACGTAGGTTGAGAGCGAAATGGGTATACCCGCCATCTCACCAATCTTCTTTAAATTCCGATTTACGTTCATCAAACACTTCTGATACTGACGACGCTCAGTACCATCTTCCTGCTTGATGATTGGCAAAAGGTATTGTGATGCATTTGAGTACTTAGAGACAATCTCTTGCAGCTGTGGCATACCTCTAAGGTAAGTGACTGACCAGTCTTTTTCCGGCGGTAGCTGATGAAGCCATTCTCTATGTTTTTCTTTTTCAGGAAAGCCATATCAATGAAGGACATGCCACGAGCGTAGAAGCTGAACAGCAGCATGTCTTTGGCAAAGTCGAGAGCTTGACGATTAGAAACATCTAATGATTTGATTTTCTTTATGTCTGCAAGGCTTATAGCCCGTTTTACCGTCTTGTCAACGCCCGTATACACCTTGCGGAAAGGCTTATTGTCGTTGGTCAATCCGTCTTCCACCGCCTGTTTGTAGGCAGTGCGAAATATACGCAAGTAGAACGAAGATGTATTTCTTGTAACACCTTTGGCTTTGAGCCATGCTTCATATTGTTCGATAATGTTTTTGTCAAGGCGAGAGAAACTCATGTCGATATAACCACGGAAGCGCATGAAACTACGTAGCGTACACATCATTGTCTCGCTACAACGTATTCTGCCAAGGAGTTTCAACCACTCAGATTGCTTGCGTAAATAATCGAACACGCCACAGCCATCTTCCGTCTGTCCTTGGAATGCTGCCACCACCTCGTCTATGGTAGCTGTATCCATTCTTTCTGCAATGTGGTTAAAACGATTGATATCCCACTGTGTCTCGCGATTTATGGCAGACAAACGGTCAAAACGTGGATGTTTTGCTTCCGGTAGGATTATATTCTCACTTTCGGCATTCCATTCATAATCGTAAATATGGAATCCTGTGTTTACACGGCGCACTATACGGTTGTGAATCACTTGGTAATACAAAGTACCTCCCTTGCCCGGCACCGAAGATGGCCTGAATTTCAATTTTATAGATGTCATTGGATGGATAGTTTTTAAATAGGATAGCTAATATATTAAGGTGTGGCTATTCTTTGAAGAGCAGAGGATATTCCACCCATCTTCTTCGCCGTATGGAGGCTATCGGTCGGCCTTTGTAGTGGCAGAAAGCAAGGCAGTCGCTGAGAATGTCTCGGTCGCCTCTGTCGAGTTTGCGCAGCAGTCTGCTCTTGGCAGTGCCATTGCCGTCTCCAAGCAAACGGGCTGGGCCGCAGTTGTAGGCGATGCAGGCCAGCAGGAGGCTGTCAGCCCCGTATTTTCGGAACAGGGCGCAGAGCTTATTCAAGTCGCTGCGAAGCAAGCTGTCGGCTTGAGCTTCCGTTATGGGATAACAGAGGTTCTCACCGGGCTGTATCCGATGTCCATAGCCGATATAGGGATAGTCTTTCTTGGTATGACAGCCCTCGTAGTGCTTGATGACAAGTACGGCACGCTCATACGGCGGCAAGGCCTTTATCCCGCGCAGGCCCTGCGACGAAGCCGTTTGTGTGGCTCCGCCGCAGAGCAGCACGAATAGGTAGAAAAACAGTCTTATGTTATTTGGCATGTCCTTTCCGTTGTATTTCCGCTATCATCGACTTCACCTCGATACCCACGCGCAGGAAGTTTTTGTACAGCACACGCTCTCGCTCCTCACGCGACGGGAAGGTGTAGAACTTGGGCAGTTCCACATACTCCGATTCCTCCTTGGCAATGGCCTTCATGTCGAAGTCGGTCTTGCAATAGAACTTGGTGGTCTGAAACTCCTCGCTCTCCTGTATGTTCATCGCTCCGCCACGGCCTATCTTGGTCTTCACGAAGTCTCGCGCCGTCTGGCCGCATATCCAACCCGTAGGCATGTCCGAAATTTTGGAAGCCGGCACAAGACTGTCCATGTTCTCGTTCAGATTAATCGAGGTCTTGTCTCGGTCGATGGTCACACCCTTCTTGAGTTGCACCACCTTGCCGAAGATGTCGTTGCTCAGCCACTCCAGCGTCTCCTTGGCACGGGCAGAGCCACTCACCACATTGCCCACGGTGGTAATGATTTTCTGCATGCCCACCTTGCCGTAGTCGGCCTCCAGCTGCGGCAGCTCCTGGAAACCGAGCGTCACGCTCACCTTGTTGCTTCGTGCCGTACCGATAAGACGGTCTATCTTATGGAAATACAGCGTGGGCAACTCGTCCACGATGATGCTCACAGGTATGTTCTTGCCTTGCCCGGTATTCACTCGCGTAACGAGGCGGTTTAGGATAAGGGCGTTCAACGCGCCGATGATGCTCTCCATCTCCGGGTCGTTGGCAATGAGCAGGTAACTCGGGTTCTTCGGGTCGCTCACCTTCAGGTCGAAATCGTCGCCGTCGCGGTGGAAGATCCAATAGCTCTCCTTGGTGGCCAGTCGCGATGTATAGACGCGCAGCGTGCCAATCATGCCTTCGAGCTGTTCCATTGCCTTGTTCTGCAACGCCGTCTGGAACGGGCCGAGCAACGGTGTCACCTCGCTGTCCGTCTGCAGCACGTCGAAGATGGTCTGGTAGCTCTCGTTGAGGAAAGAGAGGATGTGTGGCATGTCGCTATACCTGCCCAGCCAATAAGCGGGCTGCACCACCGGGCCGTCCTTGTAAGCCCGCACCACGCCAGTGGCTTTCCATATCTTCGTTATCGGGTCTTGCACTTTTTCTGCATAGAGCATTTTTCCGTCAGCGTCATACGGCTCTTTCTCGTGGTTCACGAAGAAATAGATGCAGGCGGCGAGGAAGTTCACGGCGGAGGTCTGGAAGAACTGGTCGCTGCCGCCACCGCCCTCTTTCTTTCCTTTTTGCAGGCTCTCCAGCAATGTCTCCGCCGTCTCGCTTGCTGCCGCAAGGTTCGGGATGTACTTCGCCTGTATGGGGTTCACCCGTCGGCTGTACTCCACATCCACGAAGTTGATGATGTTTAAGTTTTGCGATAAGAAAACAAAATCGAAACAAGTGAAAACAAAGCAATCAAAAGAAACGTAATATATTGGTATTCAATTATAATTGATTGTACTTTTTGATTCCTTTGACGAAACATAAATTTCCATAAATTCCTTATATTTGTTGCGTATTTGTTACGTGAAACAAAACAATTATTGTACCTTTGCAGAAGAAAAACAATACGTTGCTTGACGGCAAGGACAATTTTGAATGATTTATGGGAAGACCGAAGAAGACAACCAAGGCGAAAGAGCCTGTGCGCATCCGGGAGCGCAAACTCGCAAACGGCAACAGGAGTCTCTATCTTGACATCTATTCAAAAGGTGTGCGCAAGGTGGAGTCGCTCGGTGTGTACCTTGTCCCGGAGAACACACCTCTTGACAAGATACAGAACAAACACGCAAGAAGTGTCGCCGAAAAGATTAAGTCTGAACGAATCATCGCGCTGCAAAACTACGGCATAGGCAACCTTGACAAGGTAATGAAAGCCTCAATGCCCCTTCTCACGTATCTTGAGAAATACGCCAGTGAGGGGAATGGACTGACCGAATCAACCATGAGGGGACGTAAGTTCATGCGGCGCAAGGTGGAGGAATACCTACGCTCAACCGGACGGCTCAACATATCCATGCAGGAGGTCGATTTGGATTTCTGCCGTGGCTTCATCAATTTCCTCCGCACTGCGAAAAACAGGCGACTGAAAAACGAAGAAAGGACAATAAGCAACTGCACGGGACTACAGACACAGGCCGTGCTTACAGCCGCATTGAATACGGCACTGCGTGACGGCATCATCGAACGCAACCCCATGACCTTGCTGACCTCCAAGGAACGCTTCCACCAGCAGGAAAGTACAAGAGTCTATCTCACCATCGACGAATTGAAAAGAATGATAGCAACTCCCTGCGATGACGTGGAACTGAAAAAGGCGTTCCTGTTCGCCTGTTTTACGGGGTTGCGTCTCAGCGACATCCGCACGTTCACATGGAACAAGGTGCTGACAACGCCCAACGACTCCACCCGTTATATAAGGGTCAGGATGCTCAAGACCCAGCAGTTTGTCAACGTGCCGCTTTCAAAGGATGCCCTCGGATTCCTTCGTGAAACAAAAGACGGAGACGAGCCTATCTTCCGCCTGTCAAGCGCGGCTTCCGTCATAGAGCAAAGGCTGGCGGAATGGGCGAAGAAAGCCGGAATAGAGAAGCATGTGACCTTTCACGTCAGCCGGCACAGCTTTGCATCGTTGCTCCTTGAAAACGGCGTAGATATCTATATGATAAA
>CAYXIX010000008.1:0-18362 GCA_964465405.1 uncultured Parabacteroides sp.
ATGCACGACCCCACTTAACCCACAGACCGCATGAAGTTTATACCCAAAGTAATATGTCTTTTGAGACCTCTGCAAAACTACTCCAATAGTAGAACGTTAACTGGCGAACTTGCTGATAATCAGTATATGATATTTTGTGATTTGGATGCAAAATGGACTTTTGCAGAGGTCTCTTAATATTAATAATATAAAATATTAGAATTAAAAGTTCAACTGTAGCTTTTCGCCTGTGAAGGACGAAAGCTATACGAAAAACAAAGTCTCGAAGGCATTCACCTTTGGGACTTTTGTTGTTTTATTGTATCAATTGAAACATTATGACCGCTTTTTCCGTTTGATTTATTACTTTTGTTGGCAAATTTGTGATAATGAGTTACGATTGGAATACACGGACGGAGTTGTTGATCGGGAAAGAGAGGACAGAACGCTTGGAGAAGAGTCATGTATTGCTGGTCGGTTTGGGCGGGGTTGGCGCTTATGCAGCCGAGCAGCTTTGTCGGGCGGGAATCGGGCGCATGACGATTGTAGATGCAGACAGTGTGCAGGCAAGTAACCTCAACCGGCAGCTTCCCGCTTTACACACTACAATAGGTATGCCGAAGGTAGAAGTCGTCGCCCGTCGCTTGTCAGACATCAATCCAGTATTGCAATTAACTGCTATCAATGAATTCTTGCGTGATAAACGGACGGAACAACTGCTTGCTGCCGCACGTTATGATTTCGTTGTCGATGCAATCGACTCGTTAAGTCCGAAAGTGTTTCTCCTTTATCATGCACATAAAGGAGGAATTCCAATTATTTCTTCAATGGGAGCCGGAGCGAAATGGGATCCGTCACAAGTAAAAGTGGCAGATATCGCTAACACATTTAACTGCGCTTTGGCGAAAGCCGTACGCAAGCGGTTGCGTGGATTGGGAGTAAATAAAGGCATTCCGGTTGTTTTTTCTACCGAAATGGCCAATCCGAATGCAGTCGTAGAGGTCGAGGGCGAAACGTGCAAACGGACAACCACCGGAACGGTCTCTTATATGCCGGCTATTTTCGGTTGCCATTTGGCCGCTTATGTAATCAGGCAGCTTTGTCAATAAAAAGAGTATGATACAGACAGAAGGAATAACCAAAAGTTTTGGTTCGTTACAGGTGTTGAAAGGTATCGACCTGACAATCGATGAAGGGGAAATTGTGTCCATCGTAGGCCCTAGTGGAGCCGGTAAAACCACTCTACTTCAAATCATGGGGACGTTGGACACACCGGATAGCGGCCGATTGTTTATCAACGGGACAGAAACAGCCCGCCTTTCGGAGGAAAAACTGGCAGCTTTTCGGAACCAGAACATCGGGTTCGTGTTTCAGTTTCACCAGCTGCTCCCCGAATTTACGGCATTGGAGAATGTGATGATTCCTGCATTGATTGCCCGAGAAAAATCATCTGTAGCAGAAAAAAGGTCTAAAGAATTGCTGGATTTTATGAATTTGTCTGACCGGATGTCTCATAAACCCAATGAACTTTCAGGTGGAGAAAAACAGCGCATAGCAGTTGCCCGCGCACTTGTCAATCATCCGGCAGTTGTTTTGGCCGACGAACCTTCGGGTAGCCTGGACAGCCAGAACAAAGAGGAGTTACACCGACTCTTCTTTGATTTGCGAGACCGTTTACAGCAAACGTTCGTGATTGTTACACACGATGAACAGTTGGCCGCACAAACGGACCGCATGATTCATATTCGAGACGGGATGGTAATGAAAGAAGCGTGATAATAAATCAAAGATATGGCAGACAATAGAGCCACATTTGGCAGTAAACTTGGGATTCTTTTGGCGACTGTCGGTTGCGCGGTCGGCTTGGGAAGTATTTGGCGTTTCCCTTATATGTTAGGGACAAATGGCGGAGCGGCGTTTTTACTTGTATATGTCCTTTTCATGATCTTTTTGGGGATTCCGGTCATGGTGACCGAGTTTTTCATCGGCAGATATTCGAGGAGCAACACAGTCGGGGCGTTCAAGAAGCTGGCTCCCGGAACGAAGTGGTGCTGGATTGGATACAATGGCATTTTAGCTGCTTTTTTGATTCTGAGCTATTACTCCGTCATTTCGGGCTGGACGCTTGAATATGCATGGCAGACGTTGAGCGGAAATCTGTATACATCTCCAGATGCCGATTATGAAACCCACTTCGAGGAGTTCTCGAGCGATGTCTTCCGTCCGATTTTCTGGACTGCTTTTTTCATCGGATTGACACACTTCGTAGTGGTTTCGGGCGTGGATAAAGGGATTGAACGGGCTTCCAAAATCATGATGCCCCTTCTGTTTCTAATTCTGATTGCCCTGTGCGTACGTTCTGTCACACTGCCAGGCTCAGAACCTGGTCTGACTTATTTGTTTAAACCGGATTTCAGCAAGCTGACCTCTTCGGTTGTTTTGAGTGCGCTGGGACAAGCATTCTTTTCTTTGAGCTTGGGTATGGGATGCCTGATTACCTATTCTTCCTATTTCGGCAAAGACACCAACATGCATAAAACGGCATGGGAGGTAACTGTTATCAATACGCTTGTTGCTTTATTGGCAGGAGTCATGATTTTCCCTGCCGTATTCAGTTTCGGCATTGCTCCTTCAGCAGGAGCCGAACTGGTTTTTATTACGTTGCCCAACGTATTCGAACAGTTGCCGTTCAGCAGTTTATGGTCACTTGTGTTCTACATTTTGCTGGCAATGGCTGCCCTCACCTCTACCATCTCTTTGCATGAAGTATCGACAGCTTATGTACTTGAGGAATTCCATACGACACGAAAGAAAGCCGCTTGGATTGTTTCCTTCGTCGTTTTTGTGCTGGGCGTTTTCAGTTCGCTTTCGTTTGGTCTGATGAAAGACTTTACGATTCACGGATTGACTTTTTTCGAAGCGTTGGATTACCTGACAGCCAAAATCATGCTCCCGCTGGGCGGCATGTTAACCTGTATTTTTGTCGGGATACGCATCGATAAAAAGATATTGAAACAGGAACTGACAAATAACGGAACCATTCGGTTCCGACTCTTCTCGGTATATGTATTTTTTATGAAGTTTGTTGCTCCAATTGCAATCGGCATTGTTTTCTTGAATGAATTAGGGCTTTTGCGAGAATTGAAAAAATTATTTTGATGTTTGTTTGAAGAACCAAAAACGTAACTATGAATTGGCGTGATTTTTTTTATTTTTCCAAAGGAGAGCGGCGGGCGTTGACCGTGCTGCTTTGTCTGATTACGATTTCTTGGATTTGGTTGCTTTGGAGTGACAAAGAACAGGCGCGTCCCGGCGGGGATGTCGGGAATCTCCAACAGCCGAAAACCGAAAACAGGATTGTTATCGGTGATAATCCTCCTGAGCCTTTTAGAGACACTACACAACAACAGTCTCCTGTATCCGGCACCTTATCCACCGCGTCACCGTCCCCTCAAAAAGCTCGTCCGGCGTTTCGCGGAAAACAAGCCAAGTATGCCTCTTTTCCCCGTACCCAAAAATTTCTACCCGGAACCTTAGTCGAATTAAACACGGCCGATACGACCACACTGAAAAAAGTTCCGGGAATCGGCAGCGTTTTCGCCAATCGAATCGTGAAATATAGGAACTTATTGGGAGGCTTTTATTCTGTTTCCCAATTGCGAGAGGTTTACGGCATAGATGAAGAACGTTATCAGGCGCTTGCGGCATGGTTCATTTCGGATACTTCTTATCTCCAGAAGTTGAAAGTCAATGAATTGTCGGCAAGATTTCTGCGCAAACATCCATACATCAGTTACCCTCAGGCCAAAGTTATCGAACAACTTCGTAAGCAAAAAGGCCGATTATCCGGTTGGGAGAATTTACACCTATTGGATGAATTTACGGAAGCAGACAAACAGCGTTTGATACCTTATTTATCGTTCGAGTAAACCGCATACCCGCTTCGCTATAAATAACTGAGAATAAATAACTTTTCGGGGGCCAACACTTCGTTGGCCACTTCTTGTATTTCTTCGGCGGTCAGGCGTTCTATCCGGGCAAAAATTTCGGGTAATGTCTCATAGCGGTTATAATGCAGAAAACTTTTCCCCAATCCTAAAAACAATCCTTCCGAATTATCATTCGATACGCCCAATTGGCCAATCAGCTGTTTCTTGCGAGCAGCCAATTGAGTGGTGGTCAGTTTGATATCGCGCAATTTTTTCAGCTCTTTTTGTACCAAAGAGATAGCCTTGTCCCTGTTTTTCGGGTCTGTCCCGAAATAGATACACATTTGCCCTGTGTCTGTATAAAAAGTCACATTGGACTCCACGTTATATACCAATCCATGTTTTTCCCGCAAAGAGACATTCAGGCGATTGTTCATGCCCGTTCCTCCCAGCAGATTGTTGAGAAGGAAAAGGGGCAATCGTTTCGGGTTGTACATGCTATAAGCACGCGTACCCATCAAGACATGCGCCTGATGCGTCTCCTTCTCTATTTGGCAAGTGACAGGGTGAGTTTCTCCGGGAGCGACCCGGTTGTGAGTGGCCGGCTGAGAGTGGATTTCCGACAATAATTTTTCAGCCATTCGGACAATGCGCTTAAATGGGGTTCGGCCCATTGAGAAAAACACCAGATTTTCCGGTATATAAAAGCGTTGCATAAATGATTTCCCGGATAAACTGTTGAAACGAAGCAAAGACTTCTCGTTGCCCAAAATATGATGTCCCAGCGCATGCCCTTTGAACAAAAGATTTTCAAATTCGTCGAAAATAAGTTCCGAAGGGCTATCTTCGTATGAATTGATTTCGTCTAAAATCACATCAACCTCTTTCTCTATCTCCTGCGCGGGAAAGCGGGAATGAAATATCAGGTCAGTTAACAGCTCGAAGGCACGTGGAAAATGTTCTTCCATAAAAATGGAATAAACGAAGGTTTCCTCTTTGGTTGTATAAGCATTCAGTTCTCCTCCCACATTCTCCATCCGGTTTAAGATATGCCAGGCTTTCCGTTTATCTGTCCCTTTGAATAACATGTGTTCGACAAAATGGGCCAAGCCGAATTCGTCTTCGGCCTCATCCCGAGTTCCGGCATTTACGGCAAAACCACAATAGGATACGGGCGATGCCGACGGAAGATGAACAAGCCGGAGTCCGTTGGATAATGTATATGAAACATACTCTTTTTCCATCTCCTATCTGTTAAAGCGCACAAAAATACAAAAATATATATATCCTGTTTATGACGTTGCCGCTAAATTCGGTACATTTGCGACTTATAACTATACGTAATTGTAACATAACTCGAAGAAATGATGAGAAAGATAGTGGGAATTGGCGAGGCCATTTTGGATATCATTTTTAAAAACGACCAGCCGTATGCGGCTACGCCGGGCGGTTCGATTTTCAACGCGTTGGTCTCATTGAGCCGATTAGGTATTCCTGTTTCTTTTATAAGTGAAGTAGGCAACGACCAAGTAGGCAAATTGATTACTACATTTATGGAAAGAAACGGCCTGTCTACGGATTATATCGACCGTTTTCCGAATGGGAAGAGCTCGGTTTCTCTTGCTTTCTTATGTGAAAAATCAGAAGCGAACTATCTGTTTTACAGAAATTGTACCCAGCAACGTCTCAATGTTTCTTTTCCGGAAATCAACGAAGATGATATTTTTATCTATGGCTCTTATTATTCGTTGAATCCGTTGTTACGCAAATGGATGGTTGAATTTTTGGATTATGCACGCGACCGGAAAGCCATCCTCTATTATGATCCCAATTTCAGAAATGCACATGCTCACGAAGCGATTCGGCTGACACCGACTATTCTTGAGAACTTTGAGTATGCCGATATCGTTCGTGGTTCGGATGAAGATTTCTTCAACATATTTGGCCAGACAGATTTGGACAAGGTTTATAAAGAATATATCCGTTTTTATTGCGACTGCTTTATCACGACTTTTGGGGCAAAAGGGGTCAATCTTTATCATAAAGACCTGTCTTATCATTACGATGTATCGCCGATTCGTCCTGTCAGCACCATTGGTGCGGGTGACAATTTCAATGCCGGAATTCTTCTGGGTATGTTGAAATATGGAATCCGGCGTCAGGATTTAACTTGCATGAAAGAAGAAACATGGAGACAGATTATCCGGTGTGGTATAGATTTGGCCGCAGAAGTCTGCCAGAGTTATGACAATTATATTTCAAAAGAATTTGCAAACGCTTACGCTTCCTCTCTTTAATAACTTAAGCAGAAAAAGAAAAGAATATATGTCTGACAATCCAGATACTTTTGACCTTTCCTCTCCGTGTGATTATGTTGATATTCATAAGGGTATTATTACTTATATTACCGACGACAATATTTCACGCAAATACTTTCTGCTTTCATTTAACGATAAATATTTCCGAACAATCGGTGCACGTTTTGTACCTATGGACGGCGACGGGATATTGGAGGCTATTTTGACCGGAAATATCCATCTCGATACCCATCAAAGAAAAGGATTTGATTTCAAAAAGATTAAAAGAAGGATAAATTCGCAAAGGCGACGGTTTTGTTTATATGCAAGATATATATATCCGATATGCGACAGAAGACTGTGCGCAATTTGGTAAAGCGTTTAGAGTGTTCTTGGACCGGGATAATTACCCGATTCTGGTAAACTGTTCCATTGGGAAAGACCGTTCCGGTTTCCTGACTGCGATATTGTTGGCCGCATTGGATATTCCAGAAGAAATGATTATGAATGACTATGTCGCATCGAACGATTATATCAACATAAGTCAACTTGCTTATACGGGACGCGATTTGAATACGGATGCACAAGAAACCATTACCGTTATGCTTCATGCCAACGGAAGATGGCTGAAATTGGCTTTCCGAAAAATAAAGAAAGATTATGGTTCTGTAAATAACTATCTGTCGAAAGGGCTTCATTTTTCTGACAAAGACCGTGAAACCTTGAAAGATATTATTTTACATTGCCAAACAGATAAAAATCAGGATATTTAATAAATACATTTACACGCATTTTGAAAACATTTGAAGAACTGGGAGTAATAGCTCCCATCTTGAAGGCCATTCAAGAAATGGGTTACGAATTACCCATGCCTGTACAAAAGGAAGTGATTCCTTTTTTATTGGGCGAAGACAACGACGTCATTGCTTTGGCGCAGACAGGAACAGGAAAGACGGCTGCTTATGGTCTTCCCATTTTACAAAAAATACAGGTGTCGAAATATCAGCCCCAAGCACTCGTGCTCTGTCCGACACGCGAATTGTGTTTGCAGATTGCCGATGACTTGAACGACTATTCCAAATACATGGAAGGATTGAAAGTTTTACCGGTTTACGGAGGTTCGAGCATTGAGAGCCAAATCAAAACCTTGAAGCGGGGCGTACACATCGTCGTGGCAACACCCGGTCGGTTATTGGACTTGATGAATCGCAAAACAGTACGTCTGGATTTGATAAAGAACGTGATTCTGGATGAAGCGGATGAGATGCTGAACATGGGATTTTCTGAGAGTATCGATGCGATTTTGGCAGAAGTCCCGACCAACCGCAACATGCTTTGCTTTTCGGCAACCATGCCCAAAGAAATTGCAGCCATCACAAAAAAGTATATGCAGGCACCAAAAGAAATCATTATCGGCAACAAAAATGAAGGAAATAAAAACATACGAGATATCTACTATTTGGTTCGGGCTCAAGACAAATATCTGATATTGAAACGTATTGCGGATTATTATCCCAATATCTACGGCATCATTTTTTGTCGGACGCGTAAAGAAACACAGGAGATTGCCGACAAGTTGATACAAGACGGCTACAACGCAGATTCGCTCCACGGCGAGCTGAGTCAGGCACAACGTGATTACGTCATGCAAAAGTTCCGCATCAAGAATCTGCAATTGTTGGTCGCAACGGATGTGGCAGCACGCGGATTGGATGTGGACGACCTGACGCATGTCATCAATTATGGATTGCCTGATGATGTGGAATCGTACACGCATCGGCGCGGGCGTACCGGGCGTGCAGGTAAGACCGGTATCTCGATTTCGATTTGCCATGTCAAAGAGAAAAGCAAAATCCGGGAGATAGAACGTGTCATCAAGAAAAAATTTGAAAAAGGAGAAATTCCATCCGGTCAAGCGATTTGCAAAAAACAACTTTTCAACCTGGTCGACCAAATCGAAAAGGTAAAAGTAAATGAAACGGAAATAGCTTCTCTGATGCCCCAAATATTCCGAAAACTGGAATGGCTCGACAAGGAAGACATTTTAAAACGAGTCGTTTCACTTGAATTCAACCGCCTGATTGATTATTACAAAGATGCAGAAGAAATCGAGCAGGTAAGCGAACATTCGTCCCGCCGTGAACGCGGCGAACAAAAGTTACAGGCTACAGAAGCAGGTTTCATTCGTCTTTTCATCAATTTCGGGAAAAAAGACAAATTATATCCTAACCTATTGATAGACCTGATTAATCGTTGCGTTCCCGGAAAAGTGCGCATCGGTAAGATTGATTTGTTTGACCGATACACACTTTTTGAGGTGGAAGAGGGAGAAGTCCGGAACGTTTTGGACAGCATGAATGGATATGAGGTAGACGGACACGACATTACAGTGAAACGAGCGTCAGACAAGCTCGACACGGGAAAAGGACGAAGAGGGAAATATGATGGAAGCCGAAGGGAAAAACGGCGCAACGGCAAATCGTATTTCGAACTCGGAAGTGTTCGCACAAAGCAACGGAAAGGTACAGACGAAAAGACCCGAAAGAAAAAAAGAGATCGTAAAAGTGTATGATTGACGGCTCGCGAAACGGGTAAAATACATGCCGGTGCATGTCTGGTTTCATGGCAGTGCGTCTGACATTTCATGCCAATGCGCTTCCCGTTTGATACCAAACTGTTTTCGAAACCGTTTTTACGCGGATTTTTATTCGTTAGAAGCAAGAAAATTCTCGTTTTTTACTAATTTTGCATAACCTATAATTCAGATAATATGGCTGAGACAAAAGAACAGTTTGAAAAGGTAATCGCAATTTGTCGGGAGCTGTTTGAAAAGAAATTAAAAGACTATGGCCCTTCATGGCGAATCATGCGCCCGCAATCCGTAACCGACCAGATTTTTATCAAGGCAAACAGAATCCGCAGTTTGGAGATAAAAGGGGTCAGTCTGGTTGGCGAAGGTATTCGTCCGGAATTTATCGGTATCGTCAATTATGGCATCATTGGGCTGATTCAGTTAGCAAAAGGCTTTGCTGACACAACAGATATCAGTAATGAAAAAGCTTTGGATTTATACGACCGGTATATGAAACAGACAAAAGAACTGATGTATGCCAAAAACCACGATTATGATGAGGCTTGGCGAGGTATGCGTATCAGTTCGTACACAGATTTGATTCTGATGAAATTGTATCGGACCAAACAAATTGAAAGTCACGGGGGAAAGACGTTGGTTTCGGAAGGAGTGGATGCAAATTATATGGATATGGTCAATTATGCATTGTTTGGTTTAATCAAATTGGAATATGGCGAAGGAACAGAAGCAGGTAGAGCAGAGTAAACAGCCTATACTGAAAGGCATAGTCGAATTTTGCCGTGTCTTGATAGGCATTGTGTTTATTTTTTCCGGATTTGTCAAAGCTGTGGACCCGATGGGTGGAGCCATTAAAATTGACGATTATTTAAGCGCGTTTGGCTTGGATACGTTACAGCTTTTCAGCGTTGCGGTGTCATTCAATCTTTCAGCCATCGAGTTTACACTGGGTGTCTGTACACTACTTGGCGTCTACCGCCGTTACGTATCTTTCTTTGTATTGCTTTTCATGGCGTTCATGACGCCTTTGACATTGTATTTGGCTTTGTTCAACCCGGTTTCAGACTGCGGCTGTTTCGGGGATGCCATCGTGCTGACCAATTGGGAAACGTTTTATAAGAACATCGTCCTTTTGGCAGCTTCCATCATCCTATTCATTTATAATCAACGGATATTTTCTTGTTTCACATTTCATACCTATTGGTTTGTTGCGTTATATGCTTATTTGTTTGGAATCGGATTCGCTTACTACAATTACAACCATTTGCCGGTAATTGATTTCCGTCCCTATAAAGTCGGGGCCAATATTCCTCAGTTGATGGCTATTCCTGAAGGAGCTCCGGAAGATGAATATGCTTATACGTTTATTTATGAGAAAGATGGCATACAAAAAGAATTCTCGCTGGACAATTATCCGGCGGACGACAGTTCTTGGACATTTGTGGATACAAAGACAGAATTGATTAAGAAAGGATATGAGCCTTTGATTAACAATTTCAATCTGTATGATGAAGCCGGGAATGAAGTGACGGAGGAAATTCTACACTACCCGGAACCTATTTTGTTATTGATTGCACCTAAATTGGAAGAAGCAGACGATGAACATATTGATGAAATCAACAGCATGTATGAGTACGCATTTGAACATCAGATGCAGTTTTATTGCGTAACCGGTTCCACCCAAGAAGCCATTGCCTTTTGGAGTGACAATACAGGAGCAGAATATCCTTATTTAATGGCAGACGATGTGTTGTTGAAGACAATCGTCCGTTCGAATCCGGGTCTGGTTTTGCTAAAAGAGGGAACGGTTATGGCTAAATGGCATTACAATGATATCCCGGCGGAAGAATACATTCAGCCGGTTCTGGACGATTGTCTGGCTGGCAAAGAGGTAAAAAAAGAAGAAGAAAGTTCGTTGGCAACCAACTTATCGCCTTTTGCCGTACCTTTGCTGCTCGTATGGCTTTATGATTATCTGCACTTTAGGCGTAAACGAAAAGCAGAAGCGTAATTATTTATATTGTATAATTTAATTTATTAGGTTATGAGAAAGAATATTGTTGCAGGAAACTGGAAGATGAATACGACTCTTCCTGAAGGCCTTGCTTTAGCAAAAGGATTGAATGATGCGTTGAAGAATAAAACAACGAACTGTGACGTGATCATCGGTACTCCGTTCACACATTTAGCCAGCGTAGTAGCTGCCATTGATACCCATAAAATCGGTGTGGCTGCTGAAAACTGTGCAGACAAAGAGAAGGGAGCTTACACGGGCGAAGTATCAGCTGCCATGATAGCTTCAACAGGCGCTAAATACGTGATTTTAGGCCACTCGGAAAGACGTGCTTACTATCATGAAACGCCGGAAATCTTGAAGACCAAAGTAGAATTGGCATTGGCCAACGGCTTGACACCGATTTTCTGCATCGGAGAAGTACTGGCAGAGCGGGAAGCCGGAAAACATTTTGAAGTTGTAGATGCACAGATTAAAGCTTCTTTGTTCAACCTCACAGCAGAAGACTTTTCTAAAATCATCTTGGCTTACGAACCAGTTTGGGCAATTGGTACAGGGAAAACGGCTACGGCAGATCAGGCAGAAGAGATACATGCACATATTCGTGCTACGTTGGCTGCCCAATATGGCCAGGAAGTGGCTGACAACTGTACGATTCTTTATGGCGGAAGCTGTAACGCAAGCAACGCGAAAGAATTATTCTCTAAACCAGATGTAGACGGAGGCTTAATCGGTGGAGCATCTTTGGCGGTTGAAAAGTTCTTGCCGATTATTGAAGCTTTCGACAAATAAGCAAATGCCTCTCATTAACCCATAGGGGTAATTTCATAATCCGGTTGGAAAATACCCAGCCGGATTTTCAAGCAGAGCCGGTTGATGCTCTTTTTTAATCAGGACAATAGTAATATTCATGTTATGAAACGATTTTGTTTGTTAATATTCTGGTTATGTTGTAACAGCATTTTGTTTGCTCAGACAGAAAAGATAGAGCCTGTAGAAACGGCAAAAACAATTTTCGACGCTTGGCAGGAATCTCGTCCCGGACGAGGGAGTGTCATTGTGCATCAGCCCGAAAATTTGCGCAATATGGTCGGAAAACGGTTATATGGCGAAGGCGTTGAGAAAACAGATAGCACAGCATTTCTCAAGATACAGGGATATCGTACGCAAGTGTTTTCAGGGAATAACCAAAGAATGTCAAAAGATGAAGCGTTTCAGAAAGAAAAAGAGATAAAAAAACTTTTCCCGAATGTTCCGACGTATGTAACCTACAATGCTCCTTTTTGGCGTTTACGTGTCGGCGACTTCCGTTCACACGAAGAAGCTTATCGTATGCAACGTTTGTTGATGGAAGCATTTCCGGCTTACGGCAAAGAAATGTATATCGTAAAAGAAGAAATAAAATTACCGTTGGAGTTGGCTGGAGACACAATCAAGACTCCGACACCGACAGAAAGCATAAAATGATGGAAGACGAAACACTCCTACTGGAGACCCGCAAGGCTTTGACAGGGCATTATCGGGAGATTATCACGCTGTTGGGTGAGGATGCAGACCGTGAGGGACTGTTGAAAACACCTGAACGTGTGGCAAAAGCCATGCAGTTTTTAACGAAAGGTTATAAAGAAGATCCGGCTGCCGTATTGCGTAGTGCGATGTTTCAAGAAGAAGACTACAAGCAGATGGTAATCGTAAAGGATATTGATTTCTTTTCGCTTTGCGAGCATCACATGTTGCCTTTTTTCGGGAAAGCACATGTGGCTTATATTCCTCGAAAATACATTACGGGGTTGAGCAAGATTCCGCGTGTAGTGGATATCTTTGCCCGGCGGCTCCAAATACAAGAACGGCTGACGATGCAAATAAAAGATTGCATCCAGCAGACGCTTAATCCATTAGGCGTAATGGTCGTTATTGAGGCTCAACACATGTGTATGCAGATGAGAGGCGTTGAAAAACAAAACTCTTTGACAACAACTTCTGATTTTACTGGCTTTTTCCAGCAAGCAAAAACACGTGAGGAATTTATGAATTTAATCAAACGAAATCGATAAATCGGGTTAGAAATCAAAAAATTCATATATATTTGTAAGACATTAGGGTTTGGCTTATGAAAATCTTTTTTTCAATCTTTCTTTTATGGCTGATGGGATTTGGCTGTTTGTCTCCACTGGGGGCACAGGAGAGTCGTATATCCGTTTCTGTTTCAGAAGAGAAAGAGCCAACCCCCATAAAAATCAGCGCTTATGACAACAAGATTGTTGTAGAGAATGCTCCCGTAGGCAGTAAACTTGAAATCTATAGTGTTGTAGGTATCCGGGTGAAAGAGATATGGATAAAACAATCATCTGGAGAATATACGGTGGATATTGCCAAGGGATATTATATTGTTCGCATCGGCGATACGGTTCGTAAAATTGCCATCCGGTAATCCCTTCCTGTAAGCAAACAAGAATGTGACAGTTCTTTTCCAAATTGTAACAGGTCAAAGTAAGACGTGCGGGAATGAACGATGAAAATTAAATGACCACCAAAGTCAGAATAAAAAAGAAGGAGATGAAAAGAAAATATATTTGGATTGTAGGCCTATTTTTGTCGGGATCTATATATGCCCAGCAAACGTTAACGCTGGAAGAGTGCCGCCAGTTAGCTATACAGAACAATAAGGAACTGAAAGTGGCAGGAGAGAAATTGAAGATTGCTCAACATGAGAAAAACGCAGCTTTTACCAAATATTTTCCTCAAGTCTCTGCCACAGGTGCTTATCTCTGGAATCAAAAAGATATCAATCTGCTTGATATGGGAGCTTTAACAACGGCGATGGGTGAAGCTTTGGGATCTATCGCGCAGTTGCCAGTTCTTGGGGAATTGAAAGACGGAATAAACGATTTACAGCATTTAGATATACAAAATATTTGGGTAGGAAGCGTTTCGCTTGTGCAACCGGTTTTTACGGGTGGTAAAATCATCAATTACAACCAAATTACTCGCTATGCCAAACAATTGGCAGAATCGATGCATGATTTACAGCTGCAAGAAATCATTTATAAGACGGACGAAACATATTGGCAGGTCATTTCTTTAGTAAATAAAAAGCAATTGGCTGACGCTTATGTCGATTTACTTCGCAAAACGGAACTCGACATAACAGCCATGCTTGCCGAAGGGGTTGTTACGGAAGCAGATGCTCTTTCTGTCAAAGTAAAATTAAACGAGGCAGAAATGGCACAAACAAAGGTAAACAATGGTTTGGCTTTGTCGCGTATGCTGCTGGCTCAAATATGCGGTTTACCTCTCGATGAGCCATTGGCATTAGCAGATGAAAAAATTCAAGATTTCCCATCAGAACCGGTAATTACAGCCGCAGATGTGAATGAAGCATTTTTGAATCGAAACGAATTGAAAAGTTTAGACCTGGCGACTCGCATTTATAAGCGAAAAGAACGGATTGTTCTGGCAGATTTGCTACCCAATGTCGCATTTATGGCTAATTATTTAGTGACTAATCCGAATGTGATGAACGGATTTAAAAATGATTTTGCCGGGATGTTCAATGTCGGGGTTATGCTAAAAGTTCCATTATCAGGTTGGTGGGAGGGCAGTTATAAGCGGCATGCAGCACGCGCGGAAACTCGTATCAAATCATTGGAGTGGCAAGATGCCCGCGAGAAAATTGAGTTGCAGGTAAATCAGTCTGTTTATCAAGTAAACGAAGCTCAGAAAAAATTAGTTGCATCTACTCGGAACATGGAGAATGCAGAAGAAAATCTTCGTCATGCAAACTTAGGGTTTGAAGAGGGTGTGATACCAGCCCTTAATTTGATGGAAGCGCAAACAGCTTGGGTGGCAGCGCGTTCAAATCTGATTGACGCGCAAATTGAGGTAAAGTTGACTGAGGTTTATCTGGCAAAAGCAATGGGTAAACTTTCAACAGACGGGGAGAAAAACAGTAACGATTAAAAACAATAATGATGGACGAGCAAAAGAAACTTTCAATCAACAATATGCTGTTGGCATTCTTTGCTTTCTTGGCGGTAGTTGCTTTGGTCGCATTAGCAGGATTCTTTTTGTTAACGCCTCCAGATGATATTATTATGGGACAGGCAGAAGCAACAGAAGTCCGTATCTCAGGGAAAGTTCACGGCCGAATAGAATCCTATCGTTTTAGCGAGGGCGACCAAGTAAAGGCTGGTGATACATTGGTTTTTCTGGATACGCCAGAAGTTTGGGCAAAACTTCAGCAAGCAGAAGCCGTACGAAAAGCAGCAGAAGCTCAAAATGCAAAAGTGATAAACGGGGCGCGTACGCAGGAAATTACAGGAGCCTATGAATTGTGGCAAAAAGCAAAAGCCGGACAGGAAATCGCACACAAATCATACACGCGCATACAGAATTTGTTTGACAAAGGAGTCGTATCTGCCCAAAAACGGGACGAAGCAGAAGCTAATTATAAAGCAATGGTTGCAACAGAGAAAGCGGCTAAATCACAATATGATATGGCGGTAGCCGGCGCACGGGCTGAAGACAAAGCGGCGACATCTGCTCTTGTCCAACAGGCAGGAGGAGCTGTTGCAGAAGTAGAATCTTATTTAAAAGAGACCGCCCTCGTTTCTCCCATTGATGGAGAGGTTTCAGAACGTTTCCCGGAGGTCGGGGAATTGGTTGGTACAGGAGCCCCGATTATGAATATTGTAGATTTAAATGATTTATGGGTCACTTTTAGCATTCGGGAAGACCATTTGAAAGATGTCAAAATGGGAAGTGAGTTGGAGGCTTTTATCCCGGCACTCGATAATCAACCGGTCAGATTGAAAGTCTATTACATGAAGGATATGGGGACGTATGCAGCCTGGAAAGCTACAAAAATGAATGGCCAGTTTGACTCGAAAACCTTTGAAGTACGTGCCCGCCCGCTGGAAAAAGTTGCTGATTTACGTCCCGGAATGTCCGTCATTATGAAAAAGGAAGGAAAATAAACATGGACAGTCGGACTTGTTTACAAGCCATTGGGCAGGTCGCTCGACGGGAGATATCCCGATGGGGGAAAAGTCCCATTTACTTTTTCTGCATGTTGGTAGCTCCCATGATTTGTGTTGTCTTTTTCCTCTCTTTGATGAAAGCGGGACTGCCAACGGATTTGCCGGTAGCTGTCGTCGATTTGGACGCTTCTTCGAGTTCACGGAATCTGACTCGTCAATTGGATGCTTTTGAACAGACCGAAGTGGTTTTGAAAACCGTATCGTTTGCCGAAGCACGTCAAGCCATGCAGGAGGGAAGAATTTACGGCATTTTTTATATCCCTGAAAATTTCAGTGCCGATGCAACAGCGGGTCGACAACCTCAACTTTCCTTTTACACAAATAGCGCTTATCTGATTGCCGCTTCGTTGTTGTTCCGGGATATGAAGACGATGTCTGTGTTGGCCGGTGCATCTGTGGGGTTACAAACCGGCTTGGCTCATGGCTATACTGAAAGTCAAATCATGGCGCAACTCCAACCGATTGTAATCGACACACATGCCATCGGAAACCCCTGGCTGAACTATTCCGTTTACTTGAATAATACACTTTTGCCGGGAGTCTTACAATTGATGGTTTTTCTGGTAACCGTTTTAGGGATCGGTTCAGAAATAAAATATGCAACAGCGCGTGAATGGCTGCAAAAAGGACAGAACTCTTTATGGATAAGTCTGATAGGAAAACTCCTGCCACAAACCGCCGTCTTTATGATTGTAGCCTTTCTCTATTGCGTGGCTTTGTATGGCTTTAATGCCTTCCCGTTGCAAAGCGGCTGGATTCCGATGCTGACCGCTTTATCTTTGTTGATTGTGGCTTCACAAGCCGTTGGTGTTTTCATGATTAGCGTATTGCCTACTTTTCGTTTAGGATTGAGCTTTGCTTGTCTGTTCGGAATGATTGCATTTTCCATATCCGGTTTTTCTTTCCCCGTGTCGGGGATGGACCCCACGTTACAGGCATTGAGCAATCTGTTTCCGCTCCGTCATTACTTTCTGATTTATGTAGACCAAGCGCTAAACGGGCGCGCATTCATTTACAGTTGGACGGAGTATGCTTGGTTATCGGCTTTTTTGATAGTACCTTTCTTTGTAGGAAAGAACTTGAAAAAAGCATTGCTTTATCTGAACTATATTCCATAAATAAACACGGGAAGGCATGAAAAAGAAGCATAAGCTACGCCATATCATCAAAGAAGGCATTGAAGACGTTTTCTTCATCTGGAAAGATGAATTGAAAAACGTTTTCCGCGATGCCGGTGTACTGATTTTTTTCTTTTTGGTTCCATTTGCCTATCCTTTGCTCTATTCTTACATTTACAATAATGAAGTGGTTCACGAAGCCAAACTCGTAGTCGTAGATCAATCAGACTCGTATTTAAGCCGGGAATTTACGCGCCGCGTGAATGCGACAGCCGACGTGGAAGTGGTAGGTATCTGCACGGACATGATAGAGGCCAAACGGTTCTTGGACCAGAAGAAAGCGTACGGCATACTCTATTTCCCGGAATCGTTCAGCAAAGATATCCATAGGGGCAAACAGGCGACTGTCTCGCTCTATTGCGACATGAGCAGTTTGTTGTTTTACAAAGCATTCCTTTTATCCGCGACAGAAGTATCACTCGATTTGGGCCGGGAAATTCAACTGCGTCGCCTGCCCAACGGTTCGGAGCGGCAGGATGAGATAACCGTCAATCCCATCCCCTATGAATCGGTGACAATCTTCAATCCACAAAATGGATTTGCAAGTTTCCTCGTCCCGGCGATTCTGATTTTAATAATCCAACAGACACTGGTTTTAGGAATCGGTATGCTGGGAGGAACCGTCCGGGAAGAAAATCGCTTGGAGACATTCGTCCCGATTAGCCGCCATTTCAACGGGACGCTGCGCATCGTGTTCGGCAAGTCGCTGACCTATCTGATGATTTACACCCTCGTCTGCATCTGGGTTTTGGCCGTCGTGCCCAAACTCTTCGCATTGCCGCAGGTAGGCGCCCCGCTGACTGTGCTGCTCTTCGTCTTGCCCTACCTGTTCGCCTGCATCTTTTTTGCCATCACGCTGTCCGGATTCATGACCACGCGCGAATCTCCCATGCTGGTATTTGTTTTTACCTCCATCCTACTTTTGTTTATCTCCGGCATATCGTGGCCCAAAGAGGCAATCCCTCCCTTCTGGAAAGCGGTGGGCTACCTGTTCCCCTCGACACCCGGCATTCAAGGCTTCGTCCGCATCAATACCTGCGGGGCGACATTGAACGAAGTCGCTTTCGAATACCGCACGCTCTGGGTGCAAGCCGGCCTCTATTTTCTTTCCGCCTGTTTGCTCCAGCGTCGCGCCCTCGTCCGGCACGTTTCCGCCGGTTGAACGGGGTGTCGTATCCGTCGGAAAAAATTCCCCCACAACTTCGCGCAGGGTGGAAACGGCAGAAAATTTTTTAATCGGGACTTGAGGCCGCCTGAAACCGCCGGAAAAAAGTTTTCTCCCACTTCCGCCCCGCCCGAAGTGGCCGGAAAAAGTTTTTTTCCGACATCCACCCGC